>NZ_CEEDOS010000054.1:0-24442 GCF_979256525.1 Klenkia sp. AC732
GTGGTGCCGGTCATCCGGGCCCGGTGACCGGCACCACTCCGCACTCGACGAGGGAACGGGCCCGGCAGCTGGTTGGGCGGCGCAACCCGGGATGCCCGGAACCAGACCAGCCGATAGACAGACGCCATGACCGTGATCGGCTTCCACGCCTCGCACGAGCAGATCCCACCGCGGGACCTGCTCGCCGCCGTCCAGCACGCCGAGCAGGTCGGCTTCACCGCGGCCATGTGCTCCGACCACTTCGAGCCCTGGAGCGTCCGGCAGGGCCAGTCCGGGTTCGCCTGGGCCTGGCTCGGCGCCGCGATGGCCACCACCTCGCTGCCCTTCGGGGCCGTCAACGCCCCCGGTCAGCGGTACCACCCGGCGGTCATCGCGCAGGGCATCGCGACGCTGAACCAGATGTTCCCGGGCCGGTTCTGGATCGCCCTGGGCAGCGGCCAGCTGATGAACGAGCACATCACCGGCGGCAAGTGGCTGCGCAAGGAGCAGCGCGACGCCCGGCTGCGCGAGTGCGTCGACGTCATCCGCGCCCTGCTGGCCGGTGAGGAGGTCACCCACGACGGGCTGGTCACCGTCGACCGGGCCCGGCTGTGGACCCTGCCCGAGCAGCAGCCCGCGTTGATCGCCCCCGCCGTCACCCCGGACACCGCCCGCCGCGGCGCCGACTGGGCCGACGGCCTGATCACCATCAACCAGCCGCACGACCGGCTCCGCGAGGTCCTCGCCGCCTACCGCGACGCCGGCGGCCAGGGCCCGGCCACCCTGCAGCTGCACCTGTCCTGGGCCCCGGACGCCGACCAGGCCATGGAGACCGCCTACGACCAGTGGCGCTCCAACGTGCTGCCCCCGCCGCTGTGCTGGGAGCTGGAGGGTGCCAAGAGCTTCGACCAGGTCGCCGCCCTGGTCAGCCGGGAGGACGTCGCCCAGGCCGTGCGGGTCTCCGCCGACCTCGGGCAACACGCCGCCTGGATCGCCGAGTACGCCGAGCTGGGCTTCGACCGGGTCGTGCTGCACCACGTCGGGCAGACCCAGACGCCGTTCCTGGACGCGTTCGGTGAGCACGTGCTCCCGCAGCTGGACGTCGAGGCGCCCGAGCCGACGCTGGCGATCGACCCGCCCGGCCCGCCCGGGCCGCGCCGCCCCGAGCAGGAGCCCCAGCCGGCCGTGCTGGCGTGAGGATCACCGACACCGCGGACCTGTGGTGGAAGAACGCGGTCCTGTACTGCCTGGACGTCGAGACGTTCATGGACTGGGACGACGACGGGGTCGGTGACTTCACCGGCCTGGCGCAGCGGCTGGACCACCTGGTCGACCTCGGCGTCACCTGCCTGTGGCTGATGCCCTTCTACCCGACCGCCGAGCGCGACGACGGGTACGACATCACCGACTTCTACGGCGTGGACCCCCGGCTGGGGAACCACGGCGACGTCGTCGAGGTCATCCGGACCGCGCACGACCGGGGCCTGCGGGTCATCGCCGACCTGGTCGTCAACCACACCTCCGACCAACACCCCTGGTTCAAGGAGTCCCGGAAGTCGAAGGACAACCCGTACCGCGACTGGTACGTCTGGCGCTCGGACACCCCGCCGGACACCAGCGACCAGGTGGTCTTCCCCGACCAGGAGGACTCGATCTGGGAGCTGGACGAGAAGACCGGCGAGTACTACCTGCACCAGTTCTACAAGTCCCAGCCCGACCTCAACGTCACGAACCCGGTGGTCCGCGACGAGATCGCCAAGATCGTCGGCTTCTGGACCCAGCTGGGCCTGGACGGCTTCCGGATGGACGCCGTCCCCTTCCTGCTGGACACGTCCGGCAACGGTGACGGCGAGGCCGGCCGGCTGCCCGACCCGCACGCCTACCTGCGCGACATCCGGGCGTTCCTGGACCGCCGCACCAACGGCGGGATCCTGCTCGGCGAGGTCAACCTGCCCTTCGAGGAGCAGCTGGCGTTCTACGGCGGGACCGACGGCGACGAGCTGACCATGCAGTTCGACTTCATCGGCATGCAGGCCACCTACCTGTCGCTGGCGCGCGGTGACGCCGGCCCACTGGTGACCGCGCTGCAGGGCCGACCGACGACGTCCCCGGACTCGCAGTGGGCGACCTTCGTGCGCAACCACGACGAGCTCACCCTGGACAAGCTGACCGAGGACGAGCGCCAGGAGGTCTTCGCCGCGTTCGGTCCGGCGCCGGAGATGCAGATCTACGACCGCGGCCTGATCCGGCGGCTGCCGCCGATGCTGGACGGCGACCCGCGGCGCATCCGGATGGTCTACAGCCTGCTGTTCTCCCTGCCCGGCACCCCGACGCTGTTCTACGGCGAGGAGATCGGGATGGGGGAGGAGCTGTCGGTGGGCAGCCGGCTCGCCGTCCGCACGCCGATGCAGTGGACCTCGGGCACCAACGGCGGGTTCTCCCGGGCGAAGGCCGCCAAGCTGCCCGGCCCGGTGGTGACGGGGGGCTATGCACCGGAGTTCGTCAACGTCGCCGACCAGCGCAAGGACCCGGACTCGCTGTTGTCGTTCTTCCGGAGGTTGATCAGCCGCCGGCGGGAGTGCCCGGAGCTGGGCTGGGGCGACTTCCAGGTGCTCGAGCAGCCGCACAGCGCCGTCCTGGCGCACCTGTGCTCCTGGGACGACGGGGCCCTGGTCGCGGTGCACAACCTGGGTGCGGAGCCGGTGACGGTGCCGTTGCAGCTGGCCGACTGCGGGCCCGAGCACCTGCTCGCCGACCTGCTCGTCGACGGCACCACCGCGATGGACGCCGACGGCTGCGCCGAGCTGACGCTGGAGGGCTACGGCCACCGCTGGCTGCGGGTGGTGGCCCCGGGGACCCGGCACCGGTGCTTGCCGCTCTGGCACGCTGGGGCGGTGAGCACCCCCGAACCGGCCCTGGACGTCGTGCTGGCCGGGGTCGGCCCACGGCTGCGGGCGCTGCGGCTGCGCAAGGACCTGACGCTGACCTCGCTGTCGGCGACCACCGGCATCTCGGTGAGCACGCTGTCCCGGCTGGAGTCCGGTGGCCGCAAGCCCACCCTGGAGCTCCTGCTGCCCATCGCCCGGGCGCACGATGTGGCCCTGGACGAGCTGGTCGGGGCACCGCCGGTGGGCGACCCGCGGGTGCGCTCGGCGCCCGTCGAGCAGCACGGCATGGTCATGTGGCCGCTGTCGAACCAGCCCGGCGGGCTGCAGGCCTACAAGCTGCTGGTCAGGCCGGGGGAGCCGCGGGCGGAGCCGGAGCAGAAGGTGCACGAGGGCTACGACTGGCTCTACGTGCTGTCCGGGCGACTGCGGGTGGTGCTGGGCGAGCACGACCTGGTGCTCAAGCGCGGCGAGGTCGCGGAGTTCGACACCCGCACACCGCACTGGTTCGGCGCCGCCGACGACCGGCCGGTGGAGCTGCTGGCGCTGTTCAGCAAGCAGGGGGAACGGGTGCACGTCCGTGCCCGCCCGAAGGGCTCGGCCTGAGCTGCACGCTGGGTCACCGGGCGGGCGCGCCCCGCACCGACGTCCCGTGCGGGAGTCGCCGGTGACCGACCCTCCGGCGGACCTCCCGGGGGTGTCGGGGGTCCCGCCTACGGTCGCCGCGGAGGTGCCATCCATGACCGAACGACCGCTCGAGCAGACCCCGCGGCCGCTCCCGACCGCGCCGCCCTTCCCCACCGACCCCCCCGCCCGCCGTGGGGGAGACCGCCGAGCCGCCCTACGACCCCGCCGCCCCACCCCTGCCGACCGCACCGGTGCCCGGGCCGCCCCCGCGCCGGGCGGCCTCGGTGCAGCCCCGGGTGTCCTTCGTCCGGATGGGACCGTGGGCACCGGTCGCCGGCGCCGTGCTGGGCCTCGTGGTCGGCCTCGTCGTCGTCCTGGTCGGTCTCGCGCCGGTGGACCTGTCGTTCGCCCAGCGGCTGGCCTCGGTGTTCCTGTGCCTGGGCCTGGCGCTGCTGGGTGCCGGCGGGGTGCTCTTCGCCGACGAGGTGCGGGTCCGCCGGCGCAGCGTCGGCGCGCAGTCGGCCGAGGTCGTGGCCGGCCTGCTCAACGGGCTGACCCCGGCGCGCTTCCTGGTCGGCTCGGCCGGCTTCGTGCTGTTGCTGGCGGCGTACGTCGCCCGTTGACGGTCCGGGGCCGTTCCGCCGGGTCGGTCCGTGACAGCCTGACCGGCGTCCCGACCGCCGTCCCTGGAGGCCCCGTGCCCGTCCCGTCCCTGGCCCCCGGCCGCACCGCGCTGGTCGTCGTCGACCTGCAACGCGGACTGGTCGGCCGCGACGTCGCCCCGCACCCGGCCGACACGGTCATCGAGAACGCGCTCCAGCTGGCCGAGGCGTTCCGGGCGGCGGGCGGCACGGTCGTGCTGGTGCGGACGGAGCCCCGGGAGGGCGCCGGGCAGCCGGTGGACGTCGGGGGCGGTCCGCAGCCGACGATGGGCGACGTCGTCGACGAGCTGCGGCCCCTCGGTGACCTGACCGTCGTGAAGCACACCTGGGGCGCCTTCCACGGCACCGGCCTGGACGCCGAGCTGCGTGCCCGCGGGGTCGACACCGTCGTGCTGGCCGGGCTGACGACGAACCTGGGCGTCGAGTCCACCGCGCGCGCCGCCCACGAGCACGGGTACGCCGTGGTCGTGGTGGAGGACGCGATGAGCAGCCTGGACGCCGCGATGCACGAGTTCGCCGTGGGCCGGGTCCTCCCGCTGCTGGCGCGCGTCACGACGACGACCGCCGCGATCACCGCCCTGACCGCCTCCGCCTGACACGGCCCCGGGCTCAGCCGAAGGCCTGGAACCCCAGCTGGAGGGCCAGACCCAGGCCGACGACGGCGATCACCCGGCGCAGCACCGTGCCGTTGACCCGGCGGACCACCCGCGGCCCCAGCCGCCCGCCGACGAAGAGCCCGATCGCCAGCGGCAGCGCCGACCACCAGGCGATGTCGGCGAAGACCGCGTAGCCCAGCGCCGCGATCCCGTTGGCCGACCCGACGACGACGTTGCGCAGCGCGTTGCCGCGCGGCACGGTCTCCCCGGTGGCCAGCAGCAGCAGCGCCAGCATCAGCACGCCGGCGGCCGCACCGAAGTAGCCGCCGTAGACGCCCACCGCGCAGGTCGCCGCGGCCAGCCCCCAGGTGTGCCGGCGCGGGCGGTGGGCCTGCGCGACGGCGCCCTCGACGGCCAGCTCCCGCGGTGGGCGCTGCACCAGGATCGCCAGTGCGGCCGCCCCGATGAGGAAGGGCACCACCTTCTCGAAGACGCCGTCCGGGGTGGTCAGCAGCAGCACCGCGCCGATGACGCCACCCACCGCGGCGACCGGGACCAGCAGCAGGACCCGGCTCTTCTGCCCGGTCAGCTCGACCCGGGAGGCACTCGCGGCACCCAGGGCGTTGGTGATCAGCGCGACGGAGTTGGTCACGTTCGCCGTCACCGGGGGCAGGCCGGTGGCCAGCAGCGCCGGGTAGCTGACCAGCGAGGCCATCCCGGCGATGGAGCCGGTCAGCCCACCGCCGACGCCGGCGACGAGCAGGAAGAGCCACTGCCAGACGCTCACCGGGTCACCAGCACCACGATGGCGACGACCCCGAGGACGACGATCGCGGTCCGCAGCACCGTCGAGGGCAGCCGCCGGCCGTAGCGGGAGCCCAGCCAGCCGCCGACCAGCGAGCCGGCGGCCACCAGGCCCGCGGCCCGCCAGTCGATCCGGTCGGTGGCGACGACGACGTAGGTGACCGCGGCGACGGCGTTCACGCCCAGGGTCAGCACGTTCTTGATCGCGTTGAGCTGCTGCAGGGAGTGCGGCAGCAGCAGGCCGAAGAGCCCGATCTGCAGCACGCCCTGGCTGGCGGCGAAGTAGCCGCCGTAGGTGCCGGTGGCGTAGGCGCTGCCGAACAGCGCCGCGGTGCGGCCGGGGCCGACCCGGTCGGTGGGCGAGGGGCCGGTGCCGGTGCGGCGGTGGGCCAGCCACCGGGCCAGCAGCGGCTGGGTCGCGACCAGCACGACGGCGAGCGCGACCAGGCCGGGCACCACGGCCTCGAAGGCGGAGGCGGGCAGGTGCAGCAGCAGGAACGCCCCGGTCAGCGCGCCCAGCACCGAGGCCGGCAGCAGCGTCAGCACCAGCCGGCGCTGCCCCCGCAGCTCCCGCCGGTAGCCGATGGCGCCGGTCAGGTTGCCCGGCACCAGGCCCAGGGAGTTGGACACGGTGGCGGTCACCGGGGGCAGCCCGACGGCCAGCAGCACCGGGAAGGTCACCAGCGTGCCGGACCCCACGACGGCGTTGATGGAACCCGCGGCCAGCCCGGCGAGGGCGACCGCGACCATCTCCCACCCGCTCACGTCGGCATCGCCGCGAGCGTCGCACAGGACCCCGCTGTGACCGGGCACACGGTTGCCCCGGTCAACGGGTCAGTCCTTGCGGCCGGCCTCCACCAGGCGGATGACCGCCGTCCCCTCCTCGTCGGAGGCCTCCAGGTCGACCTCGACCTCGAAGCCCCAGTCGTGGTCACCGGCCGGGTCGTCCAGGATCTGGCGCACCCGCCAGAGGCCGGGCTCGGACTTGTCGATGACCAGCAGTGCCGGGCCGCGGGCGTCGGCGCCGGTCTCGACGGTGGCGTGCTCGGCGAAGTAGGCCTGCACGACCTCGCCCCAGGCGTCGGCGTCCCAGCCGGCGGCGGCGTCGAGCTGCCCCAGGTCGTACCAACGGCGGCGGGCCCACAGCTCGACCCGGCGGAAGAGCTGGTTGCGCACCATCGCGGTGAACGCGCGCTCGTTGCCGGTGACCGGCCGCGGCCGGGCCGGGACGGCGACCGGGGCGTCCAGCGGCGCCGAGGGGTTGGTGAGCTCCTCCCACTCGTCCAGCAGCGAGGAGTCGACCTGCCGGACCAGCTCGCCCAGCCACTCGACGATGTCGGTGACGTCCTCGGTCCGGGCGTCGGCGGGCACCCCCGAGCGCAGTGCCTTGAACGCATCGGACAGGTAGCGCAGCACCGCACCCTCGGAGCGGGTCAGCTGGTACTCGTTGACCAGCTCGCGGAAGGTGAACGCCTTCTCCCACATGTCCCGGACGACGGACTTCGGCGAGAGCTGGGCGTCCGCGGCCCACGGGTTGCCCGCCCGGTAGGTCTCGAAGGCGTACTCCAGCAGCTCCTCCAGCGGCTTGGGGTACGCGATCTCCTCGAGGAGCTCCATCCGCTCCTCGTACTCGATCCCCTCGGCCTTCATCTGCGCCACGGCCGCGCCCTTGGCCTTGTTCAGCTGGGCGGCCAGGATCTGCCGCGGGTCGTCCAGGGTGGCCTCGATGACCGAGACGACGTCCAGGGCGTACGTGGTCGCCCCGGTCGAGTCCGGCACCGACGGCGAGGGGTCGGTGGTCGTGGGGTCCAGCAGCCCGATCGCGGCCAGCGCGAAGGTGGACAGCGGCTGGTTCAGCGCGAAGTCCGGCGGCAGGTCCACGGTCAGCCGGTAGCGCCGTCCGTCGGGCTCGGGGACCTCGAGCCGCTCGACCACCCCGGCGGTCAGCAGCCCGCGGGTGATGCCGATGGCCTCGCGGACCAGCCGCAGCTGGCGCTTGCGCGGCTCGTGGTTGTCGGTGAGCAGGTGCCGCATCGCCGCGACCGGGTCGCCCGGGCGGGCCAGCACGTTGAGCAGCATGCTGGTGGAGACCCGCAGGTGGCTGCTCAGCGGCTCGGGCTCGGCGGTCACCAGCCGCTGCTGGGTGGCCTCGCTCCACGGCACCATGCCCTCGGGGGCCTTGCGGCGGACCAGCTTGCGACGCTTCTTGGGGTCGTCGGCGACCTTGGCGAACTGCTTGAGGTTCTCCACCTCGTGCTCGGGCGCCTGGACGACGACCGTGCCCGCGGTGTCGAAGCCGGCCCGGCCGGCGCGCCCGGCGATCTGGTGGAACTCGCGGGCGTTGAGCAACCGGGTCCGGGTGCCGTCGTACTTGCTCAGCGCGGAGAACACCACGGTGCGGATCGGCACGTTGATGCCCACGCCCAGGGTGTCGGTGCCGCAGATGACCTTGAGCAGACCGGCCTGGGCCAGCTGCTCCACCAACCGCCGGTACTTGGGCAGCATCCCGGCGTGGTGCACGCCGATGCCGTGGCGCACCAGCCGGGACAGCGTCGTCCCGAAGGCGCTGGAGAACCGGAACCCGCCGATCAGGTCGGCGATGGCCTGCTTCTGCTCCTTGGTGGAGACGTTGACGCTCATCAGCGCCTGGGCCCGCTCCAGGGCCGAGGCCTGGGTGAAGTGCACGACGTAGACCGGGGCCTGCCGGGTGTCCAGCAGCTCCTGGATCGTCTCGTGCATCGGGGTGGTGGCGTAGTAGTGCGTCAGCGGGACCGGGCGCTCGGCGTTGGCGACCAGCGCGGTGTCCCGCCCGGTCCGCCGGGTGAGGTCCGCGCGCAGCTCGGTGGTGTCGCCCAGCGTGGCCGACATCAGCAGGAACTGCGCCTCCGGCAGCTCGATGAGCGGGACCTGCCAGGCCCAGCCGCGGTCGACGTCGCCGTAGAAGTGGAACTCGTCCATGACGACGAGGCCGATGTCGGCGCCGGCGCCCTCGCGCAGGGCGATGTTGGCCAGCACCTCCGCGGTGCACGCGATGATCGGGGCCGAGGCGTTGACCGAGGCGTCCCCGGTGAGCATGCCGACGTTCTCCGCGCCGAAGACCCCGCACAGCGCGAAGAACTTCTCGCTGACCAGTGCCTTGATCGGTGCGGTGTAGAAGCTGACCCGGTCGGCGGCCAGCGCCGCGAACAGCGCCCCGGTGGCCACCAGCGACTTGCCCGACCCGGTGGGGGTCGCCAGCACCACGTTGGCCCCGCTGACCAGCTCGATCAGCGCCTCCTCCTGCGCCGGGTACAGCACGGTGCCCGAGCGGGCGGCCCAGCCGGCGAACCGCTCGAAGAGCCCGTCGGGGTCGGTGCCCAGGTCCAGCAGGTCCAGCAGGTCGGCACCGTCGTCCAGCAGTGGGACGGCGGTGTCGGAGGGCAGTGCGGTGGCCGGTTCGTCAGCGGGGGAGAGCGTCATCGTGGGGAACAGCGTCCCCTACGGCCCAGACGTTCCCGCGCCAACTCCCCCACGCCAACTCCTCCACGCCGACTCCTCCACGCCAACGCCCCCGCGTTCGGACGACGGGACCCCGGGTAGCCGCCCCGCACGACGCGAGACCAGCGCGCCGGCAGCACCGCAGCACAGGAGGACCCCGTGAGCGAGCCCCGTCCCGACAGCCAGCCCGCCCAGCAGCAGACCCCGCCCGGGACGCTGGGGCAGATGGACCCCCAGCCCGACCACGGTGAGGAGAGCTACCGCGGCTCCGGCCGGCTCACCGGCAAGGCCGCCGTCGTCACCGGGGGCGACAGCGGCATCGGCCGCGCCGTGGCGATCGCCTTCGCCCGGGAGGGCGCCGACGTCCTCATCGCCTACCTCGACGAGGACGACGACGCCCGCGACACCGCCCGGTGGGTGGAGGAGGCCGGCCGCCGCTGTGTGCTGGTCCGCGGCGACCTCGCCGACCGCGCGCACGCCAAGACCGTCGTCCCGAAGGCGGTCGAGGAGTTCGGCAGGATCGACGTGCTGGTCAACAACGCGGCCTTCCAGATGACCCGGGAGTCCCTGGAGGAGACCCCCGACGAGGAGTTCGACCACACCGTCGCACTGAACCTGGGGGCGATGTTCACCCTGTCCAAGGACGCCGTGGCGCACATGGGCGCGGGCGGGTCGATCATCAACAGCTCGTCGGTGAACTCCGACATGCCCAGCCCGACGCTGGCCGTCTACGCGATGACCAAGGCCGGCATCGCCAACTTCACCGCCAGCCTGGCCCAGCTGTACGCGGAGAAGGGCATCCGGGCCAACAGCGTCGCGCCCGGCCCGGTGTGGACGCCGCTGATCCCCTCGACCATGCCGGCGGAGGAGGTGGAGTCCTTCGGCGAGCAGGTGCCGATGGGCCGCGCCGCCCAGCCCGCCGAGCTCGCACCGGTGTACGTGCTGCTGGCCAGTGACGAGGCCAGCTACGTCTCCGGTGCCCGGGTGGCCGTCACCGGGGGCAACCCGATCCTCTAGCCGGCGCGCACCGCTGCGGCGACCTCGGCGATGTCGGCCGGCCGGACCCGGCAGCAGCCGCCGACCAGCCGGGCGCCCGCGGACAGCCACGCGGAGACGTCACCGACCCCGGGCGTGCCCGTCCACGCCCGGGCGTCGGCGTCCCAGGTCTCGCCGCTGTTGGGGTAGACCACCACCGGCTTGCCGCTGGCCACCCGCGCCCACACCACCGCCGGGACGACGGCGGCCGGGTCGGTGCAGTTGACGCCCACGGCGACCACCTGGTCCACCCCGCGCACCATGCCCAGCACGTCGGACAGCAGCTCCCCGCGCCGGGTGCGGGCCACGCCGCCGGCCCCGGTCACCGCCGACACCGAGAACCACGCGGGGACGTCGAGCGCGGTGACCTCGGCCAGCAGTGCCTCCACCTCGGCCGCGGCGGGCAGCGTCTCGCAGGCCAGCACGTCCACCCCGGCCTCGGCCAGGGCCTGCAGCCGGGGCCGGTGGAAGGCACGGAGCTCCTCGACCGTCACCTCGTCGACGTACGCGCCGGTGTACTCCGAGCCGTCGGCCAGGTACGCCCCGTACGGGCCCACCGACCCGGCCACCCAGCCCTCGGGCGCCCCTTCGCGGGCCAGCTGCACCGAGCGGGCGATGAGCGCCCGGGCCTCGTCGGCGTCGATGCCGGCGGCGGCGAAGCCCGGCACCGTGGCCTGGTAGCTCGCCGTCGTCGCCACCTGGGCGCCGGCCGCGGCGAACGCGGCGTGCGCGTCCCGGATCGCGCCCGGGTCGTCGCGCAGCAGCCGGGCCGACCACAGCGCGCTGGTCACGTCGTGCCCGCGGGACTCCAGCTCGGTGGACAGCCCCCCGTCCAGGACGACGGGACCGGTGGACAGTGCGGCGGCGAGGGTCGGGGACACGGGAGGATGGTCCCGTGCCCACCGACGACGCCTCCGGCGACCTCCCGGTCACCGCCCGGCTGACGGTGCCCGCGGCGATGCTGGGCTGGCGGTTCAGCCGGTCCTCCGGGCCGGGCGGGCAGGGCGTCAACACCGCCGACAGCCGGGTGGAGCTGTCGGTGCGGGTGCTGGAGGTCCCGGGGCTCACCGAGCACCAGCAGGCCCGGCTCGCGGAGCGGTTGGGGTCCCGGCTGGTCGACGGCGTGCTCACGATCGCGGCGTCCGAGCACCGGCAGCAGCTGCGCAACCGGGAGGCCGCCCGCGCCCGGATGGCGATGGCGATCGGCCAGGCGCTGGCGCCGCCGGCCCCGCCGCGGCGCAAGACCAAGCCGACGCGGGGGTCCAAGGAGCGGCGGATCACCGCGAAGAAGCAACGCGGTCAGCTCAAGAAGCAGCGCGGCACCCTGGACTGAGCCCGGCTCAGTGCCACTCGAACGCCTCGGGTGACCCGGGCCACCACCCGGGCTCGCCGTCGGCACCGCGGGCCCACAGTCGGGCCACCGCGCCGTCGACGACCACCGCCCGCTTCTCGTCGCGGACCAGCGACGTGCAGCCCATCGGCGGCATCGGTGCCTCCTCGGCCGAGGGCGCGGGCTCGTCGGGCAGGTGCACCCGGGTCAGCACGGTCCGGGTGCCCAGGAACGTCCCGGTGGCCTCGTGCCGGACGTCCAGCACGGCCGGTCCGGGGCCTGGCCAGTCGCCGAACACCGGACCGGCCGCGATCAGTCCCTCGGCCGCGGCCAGGTCCTCCGCGGCCCAGGCGTCGGTGTCACGGGTGTCGTAGCGGGAGCGCGCCACGCCGGCCATGCTGCCCGGTGGGGTGTGCGGGTCAGGAGGCGGCGAGGTGCACCCGGCCCGGACGGGCCACCCGGCGGTCCCCGCGGCCGGGGACGGCCACCTCGCGCAGTTCGTGGGTCGCCACGTCGTGCACGAAGCCGCGCACCGCCTCCGGGTGGAGCAGGAAGGCCGAGCGCCGCAGCCGGCGGACCGACTGGGCGACGTCGGCCTCCAGGTCGGTGAAGGACTCGATCGCGAAGGACGGCGCGACCCCGGAGTCGGCCAGCAGCTCGGCGCGGAACCCGTCGTCGGTGATCTTCTGCATGCCGCAGTCGGTGTGGTGCACCAGCACGACCTCGACGGTGCCCAGCCGGCGCTGGGAGATCGCCAGGGACCGCACCACGTCGTCGGTGACGACGCCGCCGGCGTTGCGCAGCACGTGCGCCTCGCCCGGAGCCAGCCCCAGCACGTCGAAGAGGTCCAGCCGGGAGTCCATGCACGTCACCACGGCCACCCGCAGCCGCGGCTCGATCGGCAGGTCGGCCGGTGCCTGGGCGGCGGCCCAGCTGCGGTTGCGGACGACGAGGTCCTCGGTGGCGGTCACGGTGTGGCTCCTCGGGGTGCGGCGGTGCTGTCCTCCTGGTCATCGGCACGGCCTGGACCAGGCACGATCCCCAGGACGGGGGAGCGCACGACCGTCCCCCGACACCGGTGAGGTCCCCGGAACGCGACCTTGACGCGGTGGTCTCCACCCCGACACGGGCGGCCCGCAGGCTCCCCCCGTGACCACCTCCGCGCCGTCCCGCACCCGGACGACGCAGACCCACTGCCCGTACTGCGCGCTGCAGTGCGGGGTGACGATGACGGCGGGGGACCGACCGGCCACCCTGGTGCCGGCGGACTTCCCGACCAACCGCGGCGGGCTGTGCTCCAAGGGCTGGTCGGCGCCCGAGCTGCTGGACCACCCGGAGCGGTTGACCCGTCCGCTGGTCCGCGCCGTCCCCGGCGACCGGACCTCGGCGTTCGTGGAGACCAGCTGGGACGCCGCCCTCGACCTGGTGGCCGCCGCGATCGGCCGCACCCAGGCCGCGCACGGCCGGGACGCCGTCGGCTGCTTCGGCGGTGGCGGGCTGACCAACGAGCAGGCCTACCAGTTCGGGAAGTTCGCCCGGGTGGCGCTGCGCACCTCTCAGATCGACTACAACGGCCGGTTCTGCATGTCCTCGGCGGCTGGCGCGGCCAACCGGGCGTTCGGACTGGACCGGGGACTGCCGTTCCCGCTGGCCGACATCGGCGACGCCGACGCACTGCTGCTGGTGGGCAGCAACCCGGCCGACACCATGCCCCCGGCGATGCAGTACCTGGACGCCTCCCGCGAGCGCGGCGGCCGGCTCTTCGTCGTCGACCCCCGCCGGACGGCGACCGCCCGCGCCGCGGAGCTGCACCTGCAGGCCCTGCCGGGCACCGATCTGGCGCTGGCCAACGGCCTGCTGCACATCGCGATCACCGACGGCCTGGTCGACGAGCAGTACGTCGCCGCCCGCACCACCGGCTGGGACGCCGTCCGCGCCGGGGTGCAGGCGTACTGGCCCGACCGGGTGGAGCGGCTGACCGGGGTGTCGGTGGCCGACCAGCGCCGCACGGTCCTGGCTCTGGCCCGGGCCGAGAACGCGGTGGTGCTGACCGCCCGCGGCGCCGAGCAGCACCGCAACGGCACCGACACCGCCCAGGCGTGGATCAACCTGGCCCTCGCGCTGGGCCTGGTCGGCCGACCGGGCAGCGGCTGGGGCACCGTCACCGGCCAGGGCAACGGACAGGGCGGGCGCGAGCACGGCCAGAAGGCCGACCAGCTGCCCGGCTACCGGATGCTCGCCGACCCCGTGGCCCGGGCACACGTCGCCGGCGTCTGGGGGGTCGACCCCGACTCCCTGCCGCAGCCCGGCAAGAGCGCCTTCGAGCTGCTGGACGCCCTGGGCCGGGAGGTGCGCACCCTGCTGGTGCTCGCCAGCAACGTCGCGGTGTCGGCGCCCGACGCCCGCCGGGTGGTGCGCCGGCTGGGCGACCTGGACTTCCTCGCCGTCAGCGACTTCTTCCTCTCCGAGACCGCCGAGCTCGCCGACGTCGTCCTGCCCAGCGCCATGTGGGCCGAGGAGGACGGCACGATGACCAACCTGGAGGGCCGGGTCATCCGCCGCCGCAAGGCCCTGGACCCGCCCGGCGAGGCGCACGACGACCTGGCCCTGCTGGCCGACCTGGCCGACCGGCTCGGCGCGGGCGCGCACTTCAGCGCCGACCCGCAGACCGTGTTCGCCGAGCTCGGCCGGGCCAGCGCCGGCGGCAAGGCCGACTACGCCGGCATCACCTGGGAGCGGGTGGACGCCGAGCAGGGCGTCTTCTGGCCCTGCCCGACCCCCGACCACCCCGGCACCCCGCGGTTGTTCCTCGACCGCTTCCCGACGCCGGACGGCCGGGCCCGCTTCGTCCCCGTCGACCACACCGACGCCCACGAGACCCCGGACGACGCCTACCCCTACGTGCTCACCACCGGCCGGGTGATGGCGCAGTACCAGTCGGGCACCCAGAGCCGGCGCAGCCGCAGCCTGCAGCTGGTCGCCCCGGCCCCGCGGGCCGAGCTGCACCCCGACCTGGCCGCCCGACTGGGCATCGCCCACGACGACGTGGTCGAGCTGACCACCCGGCGCGGGGCGGCCCGGTTCACCGCCACCGTCACCGACGCGATCCGGCCCGACGTCGTCTTCGCGCCCTTCCACTGGGGCGGCGGGTCCAGCGCCAACGCGCTCACCGACGCGGCCCTGGACCCGATCAGCCGCATGCCGGCCTTCAAGACCTGCGCCGTCGCCGTCGCCCGCGTGGGCGGACCCGTCGAGCAGGTGCCCGCCCCCACGTCCCAGCCCGTGCCCCTCGTCCTCGAGACCGCACCCCGCACCCCGCTCACCCCGTCCCGGAGGAGAACCACAGCCGTGAAGAGCACCCCGAGGTTCCTGCAGGGCGTCTTCCCGATCGTCGGGGAGGGCCTGACCAAGCCCGGCCCGGTCGACCCGGCCCTGACCTACACCGTCCCCTCCGGGGCCAGCGCCCAGGCGCTGTACTTCCGCGGCGGCAACTCCACCGCCGAGCTGGTCTACGTGCTGCTGGTGCGCGACGGCGAGCCGGTGCGCTGGTTCCCGATCGGGGCCAAGGGCGACGTGCACGTGCCGCTGCGGGTCGTGGAGGACCTGCCCGGCGGCAGCGTCGTCACCCTGCACGTGGCCGCCCCCGAGGGCGTCACCGGCGAGCTGGTCGTCGACCTCGGGCTGGTGGAGGTCTGATGACGGTCCTGGAGAACGCGGTCCTGGGTGGCCGCCCCGCCGGGCTCACGACCCTGGCCTTCGACGAGACCGACACCCGGGCCCGGGTCGTCGTGGTCGGCAACGGCATGGCCGGGGCGCGGTTCGTCGAGGAGGTCCTGGACCGGGACGGCGGCGAGCACTTCGCCCTCACCGTCTTCGGCGACGAGCCGCACGGCAACTACAACCGGATCATGCTGTCCCCGGTGCTGGCCGGGGAGGCCGACGAGGCCGACATCGTCCTCAACAGCCACGACTGGTACGCCGAGCGGGACGTCGACCTGCGCGCCGGCGTCCGGGTCGAGCGCATCGACACCGCGGCCAAGGTCGTGCACGCCGCCGACGGCACCGCCACGCCCTACGACCACCTGGTGCTGGCCACCGGCAGCCACTCCTTCATCCCGCCGATGACCGGCGTCCGCACCGCCGACGGGTCGCTGCTCGACGGCGTCGTCGGGTTCCGCACCATCGACGAGACCCGGCAGATGCTGGCCGCCTCGCGCACCCACCGGAAGGCCGTCGTCATGGGCGGCGGGCTGCTCGGGCTGGAGGCCGCCCGCGCCCTGCAGGCGCAGGGCATGGAGGTCGAGCTCGTGCACGCGATGGGCTGGCTGATGAACGCCCAGCTCGACGTCGAGGCCGGCGGGGTGGTGCGGCGCAGCGTCGAGGAGCTGGGCATCACGGTGCACACCGGCGCGATGGCCACCGAGGTGCTCTCGGCCCGGGTGCAGGGCACCGACCGGGTCGCCGGGGTGCTGCTCAAGGACGGCCGGCGGCTGGACTGCGACCTGCTCGTCGTCGCGGCCGGCGTCCGCCCGCACACCGACGTCGCCGTCCGGTCCGGCATCGAGGTCGAGCGGGCGGTCCTGGTCGACGACCACCTGGCCACCGACGTGCCCGACGTCTACGCGATCGGCGAGTGCGCCCAGCACCGCGGCACCGTCTACGGCCTGGTGGCCCCGGCCTGGGAGCACGCCACCGTGCTGGCCGACCGGCTCACCGGCACGGACCCCGACGCCGCCTACACCGGCTCCCGGACGGCGACCAAGCTCAAGGTCGCCGGGGTCGACGTCGCCGTCATGGGGGTCAGCACCCCCGAGCGGGACTCCGACGAGTTCCTGGTCATCTCCGAGCCCAAGCGCGGGGTGTACCTGTCCGTCGTCGTCCGCGACGACCTGCTGATCGGCGCGACGTTGGTCGGCGACACCCGCAAGGTCGCCTTCCTGACCCAGGCCTTCGACCGCGGGACGCCGCTGCCGCCCGAGCGGATCCGGCTGCTGGTCGACCTGTCCGACGGCGACGCCGAGGTGGGCGTCGCCGAGATGCCCGCGGACTCCCAGGTCTGCAACTGCAACGGGGTCTCCAAGGGCGCCATCTGCGGCGCGGTCGCCGAGGGCTGCACCTCGCTGCCGAAGGTCATGGACGCCACCCGGGCCGGCAAGGGCTGCGGTTCCTGCAAGGGCCTGGTGCAGAAGATCATCGAGTGGGCCGCCGACGGCGAGCTGACGGTCGAGGAGTCCGCGTCCTGGTACGTGCCGGGGGTGCCGATGCCGAAGTCGGAGCTGATCGCGGCCATCCGCTCGGAGGACCTGCGCAGCGTGTCCGCCGTCTTCGAGCGGCTGGCGCCCGGCGGCGCCGACGACGCGAAGTCCAAGATGGGTCTGGTCAGCCTGCTGCGGATGGTGTGGGGCAGCGAGTACGTCGACGAGCCCGACGCCAAGTTCGTCAACGACCGGGTGCACGCCAACATCCAGCGCGACGGCACGTTCTCCGTCGTCCCGCAGATGAAGGGCGGGGTGACCACGCCGGCCCAGCTGCGCAAGATCGCCGACGTCGCGGAGAAGTACGAGGTGCCGATGGTCAAGGTGACCGGCGGCCAGCGGATCGACCTGCTCGGCGTCCGCAAGGAGGACCTGCCGAAGATGTGGGCCGACCTGGGCATGCCGTCGGGCTACGCCTACGGCAAGTCGATGCGCACGGTGAAGACCTGCGTGGGCAGCGACTTCTGCCGGTTCGGCCTGGACGACTCCACCCAGCTGGGCATCGACCTGGAGACCCGCTTCCAGGGCGTGGAGAGCCCGGCCAAGATCAAGATGGCCGTGGTCGGTTGCCCGCGGAACTGCGCCGAGGCCTACGTCAAGGACGTCGGCGTCGTCGCGGTCGGGGCCGGCCGGTGGGAGGTCTACGTCGGCGGCGCCGCCGGTGCCTCGGTGCGCAAGGGCGACCTGCTGGCCACCGTCACCTCGACCGAGGAGGTGATGACCCTGGTCGGCCGCTTCCTGCAGCTGTACCGGGAGAACGGCAACTGGCTCGAGCGCACCTACGACTTCGTGCCCCGCTGGGGCCTGGACCGGGTCAAGGAGACCCTGCTCGAGGACGCCGAGGGCATCTGCGCCGACCTGGACGCCGGCATCCAGCGCTCGATCGACGCCTACACCGACCCGTGGGCCCAGGACCTGGCGACGCCGTCGTCCCCCGGGCAGTTCCGCACGTCGCTGCCGCTGACCGTGCTGCCGCAGGTGCCGGTCCGATGACCACGGCCCTGCAGTCCCACGTCGTCGGGCGGGTGGACGAGGTGCCGGTGGGGGAGGGCCGGGCGTTCACCGTCGGCGACGCCTCGGTGGCGGTCTTCCGGCTGCGGGACGGGTCGCTGCGCGCGGTCGCCGCGTCCTGCCCGCACGCCGGCGGCCCGATCGCCGACGGCCAGTCCGACGCCCGCGTGGTCGTCTGCCCGCTGCACCTCAACGCCTGGCGCTGGGACGGCACCCCCACCACCGGCGCCGCCCCGCTGCCGGTCTACGCCGTCCGCGAGCAGGACGGCGACCTCGTCGTCGAGGTCTGACCACTCAGCGCGAGAAGACCGCCCGGCGCAGCGTCCAGACCCGACCGTCGGCGTGCACCTCCACGACGGGGCGGAGCCGACGGCGGAGCAGGCTCCGGCGGTGCCGGATCGTGAACGCCCCGTCGAGGTAGGCCCGCGCCACCCGGGCCATCTGACGGACCGCGTCGGCCTTGTGCGCCTCGACGTCGTCGTACTCGAAGGACATCGCGGAGGCGTCGAGGTCGTCGAACACCCACACCTCCACGACCTCGTCGGAGACCTGCAGACCGGCGTGCCGTGCGCCGTCCGCGGAGGTGAGCACCACCTGATGGGTGTGCCGGTCCGGCTCCCGGTGGTCCCGCAGCACCTCGGGCCCGAAGACCTCGTCGACCACCTGACGGAGGACCGCGCCGATGTCGATCACGGCGGCCGCCGGCGTCCACCGCGGCTCCTCCAGGACCCGGGTGTCGGCGGCCGATGGCTGCCGTCGTCCCGCGGCCTTCTCCACCCTCCGGCGCGCCGCCACCTCCGCGACCCGCTCGAGGTGTGCCGCCCGGGACGCCTCGACGTGTTCGAGCGCTCGCAGCAGCTCGGTCTCCCGCCACCGACGGCCGGTCGCCCCCACGCGTGACCGCAGCGCCGCGCGGGTGGCGAGGAAGCCGAGCGGCGCGTGGTGGTTCGCGAGGAGTGAGTGGAGGGCAGCGACCCGTTGGCCGAGCGGCCGGTCGGCATCGAGCACCCGACGCACCGTCGCCGACCAGCTCATCGGGTGACGGTGACCAGCTGTCAGGCCAGCGCGGTCAGCGCGGCGGTGACGTCGTCGGCGCGGACGAAGTCCAGGGCCAGCAGCCGGTGCACCAGCACCCCGCGGCGGGTCAGCCGCAGGTCGGCCGGGCGCAGCCGGGGCACGGCCGAGCCGCCCGGGCGGGGAACGGCGACCGGTGGGTCCAGCAGACCGGCCTGCTGCAGCTCGACCAGGTCCTCCAGCGCGCCCCACGTCGTCCAGGCGCGGGGGTCGGTCGGCAGCGGGGTGAGCGGCAGCGGGTGCCGCTCACGGCGGCCGACCGCGGCCAGCAGCGCGAGCTGCCGCCAGCTCAGCCGCTCGACGGTGCGCAGCGTGCGGTCGGCGAGAGCGGCGTCGACGTCGGGGGAGGTGACCACCTCGGCCAGCAGGCAGCCCAGGTGTCGGACCCGGCGCTCGTCGGCGGACGCGCGGGCGGCCAGCAGCACGGCCTCGCCCACCTCGCGGGCGGCGACCCGGCCACCGGCGCGCTCGGTGAAGAAGCCGTCCGTGCGCACCCGGCGGTCCCGGTGGGACAGCGTCACCCCGTGCTCGACGGCGAAGGCCAGCGCGGCGCCGGCCCGGCCGCGCTCCCGGCGGGGCAGCGCACCCTCGGCTAGGTCGTCGGCCAGCTCGCGCAGGCACGCGGAGAACCGGTCGTCCAGCTGCATCGCGGCGTCCGCGGGGGAGTAGACGACGGTCGCCGCCGGGCCGGTCATCGACCCGGCGATCGCGAACCCGGACTCGATGAGCGCGCGGCCCGGGGCAGTGCTGGCGTCCGTCACGCCGTGATCATCCTGTCCCGCAGCGCGGACCGCAGCCCCGCGTGTCCAGGTCCTCACCACGTCGGGTCACCACCCGTGCGGGGAACGGAACACAGGTCTCCCGCGCGGGCAACGGCCGGGTCACCGGGGACCGCCAGGGTCTGCCCATGGCCGCAGGCACCGACGTCACCCCCACCACCTCCGACCCGGTCCCCGTGCCGCCGACGACCCACCGTGGTCGCTTCGGCGGTCGGTGGATCGACGACTGGCGCCCGGAGGACCCGCAGTTCTGGGCCGCCACCGGCAAGCGGGTCGCCCGCCGCAACCTGTGGTTCTCGGTGTTCAGCGAGCACATCGGCTTCTCGATCTGGAGCCTGTGGTCGGTGGTGGTGCTCTTCCTCGGCCCGGCCTACCTGGCCGCCGGCACCTTCACCGGCGAGCCCCCGGAGGTCGCGGCGCAGAAGTTCCTGCTGACCGCCCTGCCCACCGCGCTCGGCGCCTTCGTCCGGTTGCCCTACACCTTCGCGGTCGCCCGGTTCGGCGGCCGGAACTGGACGATCGTCTCCGCGGCGCTGCTGCTGGTGCCGACGGTGGTCACCGCGCTCGTGCTGGAACCGGGCGTCAGCTACTCGACCCTGCTGCTGGTGGCCTGCCTGGCCGGCGTCGGCGGCGGCAACTTCGCCAGCTCCATGACCAACATCAACGCCTTCTACCCCGAGCGGGAGAAGGGCTGGGCGCTGGGCCTCAACGCCGGCGGCGGCAACCTGGGCGTGCCGGTCATCCAGCTGGTCGGGCTGCTGGTGCTGGCCACCGTCGGTGCCGAGCACCCCCGCGTCGTCCTGCTGGTCTACGTGCCCTTCATCGTGCTGGCCGCGGTCGGTGCGGCCCTGGTGATGGACAACCTGACCACGATGTCCAACCAGCCGCGGGCACTGCGCGACGCCGCCCGCGAGCGGCACACCTGGGTGATGTCCTTCCTCTACATCGGCACCTTCGGCTCCTTCATCGGCTTCAGCTTCGCCTTCGGCCAGGTGCTGACCAACCAGTTCGCCGACTCCTTCGCCACCCCGCTGGCCGCGGCCTCGCTGACCTGGCTCGGCCCGCTGCTCGGGTCGTTGATCCGACCGGTCGGCGGGAAGCTGGCCGACCGGTTCGGCGGCGCCCGGATCACGATGGGCAACTTCGTGGCCATGGCGGGCGGCGCGCTGGTGGTCTTCGTGGCCAGCAAGGTGGGGTCCCTGCCGCTGTTCGTCGTCGGCTTCGTGCTGCTGTTCGTGCTCAGCGGCCTGGGTAACGGCTCGACCTACAAGATGATCCCGGCCGTCTTCCGGGTGCAGGCCATGGACCGGGTCGCCGCCGGGGAGGACACCGTCGTCGCCGACCGGTACGCCCTGCGGATGTCCGGCGCCGTCATCGGCATCGCCGGCGCGGTCGGTGCCTTCGGTGGGGTGCTGGTCAACCTGGCGTTCCGGCAGTCGTTCCTGACCACCGGCACCGGAGACAGCGCCTACCTGGTCTTCATCGCCTTCTACCTGGTCTGCGTCGCCGTCACGTGGGCGGTCTACCTGCGCCCGGGGACGACGGTCCGCGTCTGATCACACCGCGTCTGATCACACCGCGCCTGGTGACAGCGCTCGATCACACCGCCAGGCGGTAGCCGCGCTTGACGACGGTCTCCACGACCGGTGCGCCGAGCGCGGCCCGCAGGCGGGTCACGGCCATCTCGACGGCGTGCGCGTCGGTCCCGCCCGACAGCTCGGTGAGCAGGTCCGGGCGGGACACGACGGCACCGGGACGGCGGGCCAGCGAGCGCAGCACCGCCATCGGCGCCGGGGCCAGCTCGACGAGGCGGCCGTCGACGACCGCGGCGTGGCCGCGCACCTGCAGGTCGTGCCCGCCGCAGCGCAGCACCGGGTCGCGCTCGGGCAGCCGGGCCACGACCTCGCGGGCCAGCGCGCCCAGCCGGGCCCGCTCGGGCTGCACGGTGGCGATCCCGGCGGCCTCCAGCGGCCCGGCGGTCACCACGCCCACGGCCACGGCCAGGACGCCGTCCGCGAACCCGGCGAGCACCCCGGAGCGGACGCCCTCCTCGGCGGCGACCTGCAGCAGGCTGGCGGCGGCCGGGGCGGAGGTGAAGGTGACGGCGTCGACGGACCGGGCGGCGATGGCGTGCACCAGCCGGCGCAGCGGCGCGGTGTCCTCGGGCAGCACCCAGCGGTACACCGGCACCTTCAGGACGACGGCGCCGGCCTCGCCCAGCCCGGTCACCAGGTCCGGCAGCGGGTCCCCGTGCAGCTGGACGGCGATCCGCCGTCCCTCCAGCGGGCCCTCGGCGCCGGAGAGCAGGTGCTCGAGCACCTCGGCGGAGCTCTCGGACTCCGGGGACCAGGCGTCGACGAGCCCGCCACCGCGGATCGCGCCCCGCGCCTTGGGGCCGCGGGCCATCACCCGGGCCCCGGTCAGGTGCTCGACCAGCGGCAGGTCCCAGGCGTCGGCGGCCTCCAGCCAGCCGCGGAACCCCACCCCGGTGGTGGCGACGACGAGGTCCACCGGGGCGCGGAGCACCTCGCGGGTGGCGGCGACCAGCTCGGCGTCGTCGGACAGCGGGACGATCCGGATCGCCGGGGCGCTGACGACCCGGGCACCGCGGCGGTCCAGCAGTGCGGCCAGCTCCTCCGAGCGGCGCGCCGCGGTGACCGCGACGGTGTAGCCGGCCAGGGGGAGCGGCCCGGGGGCCGGGGCGGTCTCGTCGCTCACGGTCACCCGTCCATGGTGTCGCGTTCGTGTTCCGGGGGTGTGTCCAGACCCTGGTCAGCGGCCCGGCCGGGCTGTGCGGGCCGCCCGCCGGGTCACGTCGCGGGGTCGGGCGAGGCGGCGTGCCGGGCGATCGCGCCGGCGGTGGTCAGCCAGACGTCGTCCCGGTGGGCAGCGACGTGCTGCAGGGCCGCCCGCAGTGGCCGCAGCCGGTGCGGCTGGCCCACCACGTAGGGGTGCAGTGCGATGCCCATGACCAGCGGCGCGCTGCGGGACTGCTCCAGCATCTCGTCGAAGGTGGCGACCACCATGTCGGCGAACTCCGGTCCCGACACCTGCCGCGCGACGACGGCCGGGATGTCGTTGAGCTCCTGCGGGTAGGGCACCGACAGCACACGCCCGCCCCCGCGGGTGGCGAACCAGGTGGGCTGGTCGTCGTGCGACCAGTCCAGCAGGTAGGAGTAACCGGCCTCGGCCAGCAGGTCCGGGGTGACGTCGCTCTGGGAGATCCACGGGCCGAGCCAGCCGGCCGGGGGGTGCCCGGCGCGGGCGGTGAGCTCCGCGGTCACCTCGGCGATCAGCGCGCGCTCGTCGTCCTCGGTGAGGTCGGCCTGCCGCTCGGCGTTGGTGCGGCCGTGCCCGACGAGCTCGTCACCGCGGGCCAGGAACGCCTCGACCAGGCCGGGGCAGTCGGTGAACACCCGGCTGTTGGCGATCACGCTGGTGGGCAGGCAGAGCGCGTCCAGGGTCTCCAGCAGCCGCCAGGCACCGACCCGGTTGCCCCAGTCCCGCCAGGCGTAGTTGAGGACGTCGGGGTCCCCGCCGCCGGGTGCCAGCTGGGCGCCGCGGCCGGACCCGAAGTCGAAGGTCTCCAGGTTCAGCCCCAGGTAGACGGCCAGCCGCTTCCCGCCGGGCCAGTCGTAGACCGGGCGGTCGGGGAGCGCGCTGTAGCCGTAGCGGCCGTGCCGGGGGGTGCTCACCGCCCGAGCATGCCGGGGTCAGCAGACGCTGTCGCGCGGGGCGGGGACGCCGAGGCCGAACGCCCGCCGGGCGCGCAGCCCGACCCAGGTGCCGCCGAGGGCGGCGATGCCCCAGACCCAACCCGACGCGCTGCCCGAGGCGATGCCGGCCAGGTAGGCGCCGATGTTGCAGCCGCTGGCCAGCCGGGCCCCGATGCCCATCAGGACGCCGCCGAGGACCGCGGCGGCCGCGGTGCGGGCCGGGATGCCGCGGTGCAGCACCCACGCGCCACCGGCCGCCGATGCCAGCGCGGCGCCGACCATGATGCCGATGTCGGTCAGCGAGACCGTGTCGGTGAGCACCGGGGCGGCCAGCTGACCGGCCCGGGACCCCGACCAGTACAGCCACTCCTCGGGGTGCAGCCCGACCAGCTGCAGCAACTTGGAGCCCCACAGGGTGAAGGCGCTGGTGATGCCCCACGCCCCGCCGGACACCAGCAGCACCCCGGCGCCCAGCACCGACAGCACCAGCGCGCCGACCCACAGCGGCCACGACCCGCGCAGCACCCGGGCGGCCCCGGTGGCGGTCGGTGGGGGCTCGGTGGGCGGGGGCACGCGGCGCCGCTGGACGGCGGTCGCGACCAGCCAGACGAGGGCCAGCAGCGTGATCGTCACCGCCCACGACCCGGCCCAGCCGATGTGCTCGGACAGCACGAGGGCGGGGAAGGCCGGCAGGTCGTCGACCAGCGGGAACGCCCAGGCGTAGAGCACCGTGCCGGTGATGAAGCCCGCCAGGGTCAGCAGCACCGAGGACTGCCCGGAACCGACGGCGAACAGCGTGCCGGACGCGCAGGCGCCACCGAGCTGCATGCCGACGCCGAACAACGCGGCCCCGGCCACCAGGCCGACACCCAGCGTCCCGGCGGAGGGTCCCGGTGTCTCGCCGAACAGGCCCGTGCCGGTGCCCAGCACCAGCGCGAAGAGCGTCGCCGTCGTCCCCAGCAGGAGGGTGTGCGCCCGCAGTCCGCTGCCGTTGCCGACCGCGACCAGCTGGCGCCAGGCCGAGGTGAACCCGAACCGGGAGTGGAACAGCGCCGCACCCAGCCCGAGCCCCAGCAGCAGCAGGACGGTGCGCTGCGCACCGTGCTGGCTGCCCACCCACGCCGTCAGTGCGACGGCCAGCGCGGCGGCCACGGCCAGCGGGACCCGGCGGACGGCGGGCGCCGGCGGTGCGGTCGGGACGGGGGAGGAGGT
>NZ_CEEDOS010000055.1:0-24284 GCF_979256525.1 Klenkia sp. AC732
ACCTCCGCCGACGCCCTGCTCGCCGCCCTGCCCGCCCCGGCGGAGGCGTCGGCGGAGGTGGGGGCGGGGGCAAAGGAAGCCATACACCCCCCGTCGGCCGCGACACGGGGTGTAGAGCTTCCTTTGCCGGGGCCCTCAGGCGGCGGACGGTGAGGGTCGTGGGGCTGGGCGCCCGCAGCGGCGTCAGCGCCGCCGAGGTGATGGCCGCGGTCGACGCCGTCGGCGGGCCGGTGGACGCGCTCGCCACCCTCGACCGGCGGGTCACCGAGCCCGGGCTGGTCGAGGCCGCGCAGACCCGCGGCTGGCCGCTGACCGGCCACCCCGCCGCCGAGCTGGACGCCGTCCCCACCCCGCACCGCTCCGCGCGGGTGGCCGCCGCGGTCGGCACCGGCAGCGTCGCCGAGGCGGCCGCGCTGGCCGGCGGCGGAGAGCTCGTCGTCCCGCGCACGGTGCACGGCCGGGTCACCGTGGCGGTCGCGGTCCGGTGACCGACCCGACCCACCGCGACCCGACCCACCGCGACGGGACCCACCGCGGCCCCAGCCAGCGCGACCCCGGCCACCGCGACCCCGGCCACCACGACCTCACCCACCACGGGGACGTCGAGGCCACCCCCGGGCTGGTCGACCTCGCGGTCAACGTGCGGGCCGGCGCCCCACCGGCCTGGCTGCGGCAGGTGCTGCACGCCGCTGTCGAGGACAGCGCCGCCTACCCCCGTCAGGACGCCGCCCGGGCCGCGGTCGCCGCTGCGCACGGCCGGTCCGGGGACGAGGTGCTGCTGACCGCGGGCGCCGCCGAGACGTTCACCCTGCTGGCCCGGGCGCTCACGCCCACGCACGCGGTGGTCGTGCACCCCTCGTTCACCGAGCCCGAAGCGGCGCTGCGCGCGGCCGGCCACGAGGTGCACCGGCACCTGCTGACCCCGCCGTCCTACGCGCTCACCCCGCCGCCGGAGGACGCCGACCTGGTCGTGCTGGGCAACCCGACCAACCCCACCTCGGTGCTGCACGCCGCCAGCGACGTCGCCGCACTGTGCCGCCCCGGCCGGGTGACCGTCGTCGACGAGGCGTTCGCCGACACCGACCCCGGCGAGCCGCAGTCGCTGGCCGGCCGGCGGGACCTGCCCGGGCTGCTCGTCGTCCGCAGCCTGACCAAGACCTGGGGGCTGGCGGGCCTGCGGGTCGGCTACGCACTCGGGCCGCCGGACCTGGTCGCCGCGCTGGCCGCGCAGCAGCCGCAGTGGCCGGTCTCGACCCCCGCGCTGGCCGCACTGGTCGCCTGCACCGGCGACGCCGCCCGGGCCGAGGCCGATGCCGTCGCCGTGGAGCTGGCGGAGCACCGGCGGGCCCTGCTGTCGGCGCTGCCGGACGGCGTCACCGTCGTCGGCGAGCCGCGGTCGTCCTTCGTGCTGCTCGGCGTCCCGGACGCCGGACGGGTCCGGCTGGCCCTGCGCGAGCGGGGCTGGGCGGTCCGCCGCGGCGACACCTTCCCCGGCCTGTCCCCCGACCACCTGCGGGTCGCCGTGCGCGACCCCGCCACCTCGGTGGCGTTCGCCGCCGAGCTGGCTGCGATCCTGGAGCGATCATGAGCCTGCTGGACACCACCCTCGCCGCGATCACTCCCCGGGACGCCGTCGCGGAGCAGGCCGCCCGCGAGCGCCTGGACCGGATGACCAAGCCGCCGGGCTCCCTCGGCGTCCTCGAGGACGTCGCCGCCCAGCTGGCCGGCACCGCCGGGGTCTGCCCGGCCCCGCTGCCCACCCCCGCCGCGGTCGCGGTGTTCGCCGGCGACCACGGCGTGCACGCCCAGGGCGTCACGCACTGGCCGCAGGAGGTGACCGCCCAGATGGTGGCGAACTTCCTGGCCGGCGGCGCCGTGGTCAACGCCTTCGCCGCACAGCTCGGCGCCGACGTCGTCGTCGTGGACGTCGGTGTCGCCACCCCGCTGGACGCGGCACCGGGTCTGCTGGACCGCAACGTGCGCCGGGGCACCGCCGACCTCGCCGAGGGCCCGGCCATGACCCGCGACGAGGCCCGCCGCGCGATCGAGGTCGGCATCGCCGTCGCCACCGAGCTGGCCGCCGACCACGGCTGCCTGGTCACCGGCGACATGGGGATCACCAACACCACGGCGTCGGCCGCACTGGTCTGCGCCTTCACCGGTGCCACCCCCGCGCAGGCCACCGGCCGCGGCACCGGCGTCGACGACGCCACCCTGGACCGCAAGGTCGACGTCGTCGCCCGGGCCGTCGCCCGGCTCGACGGGGAGACCGACCCGCTCACCGTGCTGGCCGAGGTCGGCGGCCTGGAGCACGCCGCGCTCGCCGGTTTCGTGCTGGGCGCGGCCGCCGCGCGGGTGCCGGTCGTCCTGGACGGCGTCATCGCCGGCTCGGCGGCCCTGGTCGCCGGCGCCCTGTCGCCCACCGCCCTGCAGCACGCCCTCGCCGGGCACACCTCCGCCGAGCCCGGGCACGCCCTGGCGCTCGCGCACCTGGGTCTGCGACCCCTGCTGGGCCTGGACCTGCGGCTGGGCGAGGGCACCGGCGCCCTGCTGGCGCTGCCGCTGGTGGCCAGCGCCGCCCGGGCCCTGCGCGACGTGGCCACGTTCGACTCCGCCGGCGTCACCGAGAAGGCCTGACGTGCCCGCCACCCCCGTCGACCCCCGCTCGGGCGTCGTCTACCCGGTCGGTCTCCGGCTGGCCGACCGCCGCGTCGTCGTCGTCGGCGGCGGGCAGGTCGCCCACCGTCGCGTCGCCGGCCTGCTCGAGGCGCACGCCCGGGTCACCGTCGTCGCCCCCGAGGTCACCCCCGCCCTGGAGGCGCTGGTCGCCCCGGGCTCGCTGACCTGGCTGCCCCGCGGCTACCAGGCCGGGGACCTGGCCGGCGCCTGGTACGCCGTGGCCGCCACCGACAGCCCCGACGTCAACGCGGCCGTCGCCGCCGAGGCCGAGGACATGCGGGTGTTCTGCGCCCGCGCCGACGACCGCTCGCAGTCCAGCGTGTGGACCCCCGCCGTCGGCCGGCAGGGCGACCTCGTCGTGGGCGTGCACGGCGGCGGCGACCCGCAGCGCGCCGTCGGCGTCCGGGACGCCGTCCTGGCCGGGCTGACCGACGGCACCATCGCCGACACCGTGTCCCGCCCGGCCGACGGCCGCGGCAGCGTGGTGCTGGTCGGCGGCGGCCCCGGTGACCCCGGCCTGGTCACCGTCCGTGGCCGACAGGCCGTGGCGACGGCGGACGTCGTCCTCGCCGACCACCTGGCCCCGCAGTCGCTGCTGTCCTCCCTGCCCGCGCACGTCGAGGTCATCGACGCCTCCAAGCTGCCGCGAGGCCGCTCCATGGCCCAGGAGCAGATCAACGCGCTGCTGGTCGAGCACGCCCTGGCCGGCAAGCGCGTCGTCCGGCTCAAGGGCGGCGACCCGTTCGTCTTCGGCCGCGGCTGGGAGGAGCTGGAGGCCTGCCGGACCGCCGGCGTCCCGGTCGAGGTCGTGCCAGGGGTGACCAGCGCGATCGGCGTCCCCGGGCTGGCCGGCGTGCCCGTCACCCACCGCGGGATGACCCACGAGTTCGTCGTCGTCTCCGGGCACGTGCCGCCCGACCACCCCGCCTCGCTGGTCGACTGGCCCTCGCTGGGGCGGCTGCGCGGCACCCTCGTCGTCCTGATGGGCGTGGACACCGCGCCGGCCATCGCGGCCAGCCTGGTCGAGCACGGCCGGCCCGCGGACACCCCGGTCGCCGTCGTCGTCGACGGCGCCTCCCCCACCCAGCGGGTGCTGCGCACGACGCTGGCCGGCTTGGGCGCCACCATCGCCGCCGAGGCCGTGCGCCCGCCCGCCGTGTGGGTCGTCGGGGACGTGGTGGCGCTGGGCGCCGGGGACCGGACGACGCCGGTCCCCGGCGCCGCTCAGTAGCCGGAGAACTCCAGCTCGACGTCGTCACCGGTGACCGTGACGACCGCGTCCAGGGAGAAGCCGAACGTGTCCTCGTAGGGCCGGGGGCTCTGGTCGGAGGAGAAGCTGTACGCCGGCTGGAGGCCGGTCAGCACCCCCTCGCCGTCGTAGTCCGACACGATCGAGAGCTCCTGCCCGTAGGGGTCCCAGACCAGCTCCCAGGCCGGGACCTGGTCCACCCGGACCGTGAGGTCCGTCAGGTCGTCGGGCACGTAGCTGTACCGGTCCAGGAACGGGCACCCGGTCAACGGCACCTCCGTCCGGGCCGCGCAGTCGGCCAGCACCGCGTCGACGGCCTGGGAGACCCGGTCGGTGACCTCGTCCCGCACCCGCGGTTCGACGGACACGTCCGCGAACCCGAACCCGCCGGCGGTCGTCACCGTCACGTCGTCCGCGGTGAGGACGTCGTCCTCCACCGGGGAGAAGACGTAGCTCCCCGGGAGCGCCCGGTGCTCCCCGGCTGCGACGTCGACCCCACCCACCTGCAGGGCCAGACCCGACGAGTCGTCGACGAAGACCGAGCTCGTGGACGCCTCGACCGTCCAGCCGCCGAGCAGGCCCTCCTCCCGGACCAGGTACAGCGTCTCGGTGCTGGGCTCGCCGTCCACCGTGTAGGACACCTCTGCCGATCCCGCGGAGCCGTACTCGGTGACCCCCAGCAGCTGCAGGTCCTCCGGTGGGCTGTACGCGCCGCTGTCCAGGACGTCGGGGGACAGCAGGACGTCGGTGTCCTCCGGTCCCTCCCCGCTGCCCGCCAGCACCTGGGCGACGTCGCCCCGGGCGAGCGCGTCGAGGTGGTCCTCGACCGCGGCTTCGGGGGTCAGCACGGTCGCGCGGACGACGGCGAGCGTCCCGACCCCGACCACGGCGAGCACCCCGAGGACCCCGACACCGACGACGGCTCCCCGCACCGCGCCCGACCGTCGGCCGGCCGGCGCGGGGCCCTCGCCCCGCACCGCCGCCGCCCACTGCGGGTGCAGGTGGCCGCCGGCCACCAGTCGGACCAGCCAGGACGGGCTGGACAGCACGAGCGAGGGCCCGGTCCGGACGGCGGCCACGGCCAGAGCCGCCCACGCCGCGCCCAGCAGCGGGGACCACAGCAGCGACGGGCCGACCGAGGCCGATCCCCCGCCGACCGCCTGCCCGGCGAACACCGCCGCACCCTGACCGCCCCCGGAGGCCCACACGCGGACCAGCAGGGCCACCGCCAGACCACCGACCACCCCGACCCCGGCGGCCACGGCCACGCTGCGCGACGTCAGCGGGAGCTGACGACCGCGCACGGTCCGCCGCACCGCGGTGGCCAGCACCACGAGGACGGGGACCAGCAGGACCAGCAGCAGCACGGGCTCGTCGGTCAGCCCGACCGAGTCCGCCCGGGACCCGGCGAGGTCGCCACCGCCGAAGGCGCCGACCCCGGCGGCCGACAAGGACACCGGGACACCCAGCAGGGCCAGGGCCCCGACGACGAGCACGTTGACCAGGTAGACCAGCAGCGCGCCGACCAGGCCCACGAGGGTGTCGTCGTCGGGCAGGTCACCGGCGACGGCCTGCTGCAGCAGACCGACCACCCCGAGCACCCCCGTCGCCAGCAGCAGCCCGGTGACCGCCGTCCGCAGCACCCGACTGACGACCAGGACCTCACCGAGCGGACCCGGGAGGGGGCTCCACGGTCGGACGACGCTCCAGCGGGCGGCGGCGACCGTCACGGCGACCAGCACGGCCGGCACCAGCAGCGCCCCGACGAGACCGAGTCCCACAGTCACACCGCCACCGGCGTCGAACTCCTGACCGAGGTCGGCGCCGAAGGCCGAGCTGGTCCGGGTCACCAGGGCGAGGAGGAACACCGAGACCCCGGCGACGGCTCCCGCGAGGCCGGCCCGCAGCAGCAGCTGCCCCGGTCCCGTGGACCGGGACTGCGCCTCGCTGCGGCGGGCGAGCCCGACGAGGACCGCCAGCACGACGACGGTCACCACGAGCGGGGCCGCCCGGACGCCGGCGTCGAACCCGGCGGTCGCCAGGGAGGAGTCGAAGGAGCCCTGGGCGACCACCCGTGCCCCCAGACCGAGGCCCAGCAGCAGGACCGCCACGCGGAGCCAGTCGGCCAGCGACCCCTCGTCGCCGAAGCCGCCGCTGATCCCGACCGCCGTCGCCAGGGCGGCGAGCCCGACGAGCACGGGGAGCACGGCGAGTGCCACCACCCGGGCCGCTTGGAGCAGGTCGGTCAGGACCGGGCCGGCCGGGGTCACCTGTGAGCCGGCGACGGCCCAGTCCTCCGTGCCCGCACCGGGTGTCCCCGGCACCGGCTCCCACGCACGCCCTCGGGCACCGTCACCCTGACCGCCCTGCCCGGTCTCGTCCTGCCCCCGACCGTCCTGCTCCTGCATGCCCACTCCCGTACCCACCGACGACGCGTCCCGGATCCGGGACTGCTCGTTCTACATCGGCAGTGACAGCGGCCCCCGGGAGTCTCGCTCGCTCCCCGGGTCGTGCCGGCGGGCCGTCAGACGACCGCGGCGAACACCACGACGTTCTCCTCGCTGGCACCGGCGGACTCGTCGTACTCCCCGCCGCACGTCACCAGGGCGACGTCGGCGCCGTCGGGGTGGCCGTTGAGCGCGTCGGACAGGTCCGAGGTGGACTTGTCCAGGCCGGTCAGCGGCGCCTGGAGGACCTGCAGCTGGAGCTGGGTGCCGTCCGCGGCGGTGAGGACGACGGCGTCCCCGGGCTGCAGCTCGCCGAGGTCGTCGAAGACCCCGGCCTCCTCGCCGGGCACGTCGTGGCCGAGCAGGACAGCCATCTGGCCCGAGCCGGGCTGCGGCCCGTCGGACCACCAGGACGTCGTCTGCATGCTCTCCGGGACGCCGTACCCGCTCACCGGGTCGCCGGTGAACGGGTTCTCGTACTGCACGGTGCCGCGCTGCTCGACCGGCGCCTCGACCCCGATCGCCGGCACGCTCAGCGCGGCCGGGACCAGCGGGGTGGCAGCGACGTCGGCCGCTGCCACCGGGCCGGGCTCGGGGTCGGTGCCGTAGCCGTACCAGAGGCCGCCGACCAGCAGGGTGCCCAGGACCGCCAGGACGGTCAGGCCCGAGGCGGCCCCGCCCTCAGCCGAGCTCGCCACGACGACGCAGCCCGTACGCGGTGGCACCGGCGGCCGCGGTCAGCGCACCCAGACCGGCCAGGACGAGCGGGGCGCTGCTGCCGGTGGGCTCGCCACCGGTCGGTGCGTACCCGAGGTAGGCGACCGGCGCCGCGCTCGCCGGCGCGGGTGCCGCGGCTGCGACGGGGGCCGGGGCCACCGGGGCGGCCGGCTGGGGTGCCGGGGTGCTGGGCGAGGGCGCCGCGGGAGCGACGGCGGGGAGCAGGCCGGCCAGGCAGTCGACGAACTCGAACACGACCTCGACCAGGTGGGTCACCCCGCCGATGACCATCTCGAACTGGGCGGTCACGTCCTCCTGACCGCCGGCCAGCAGCTCCTGCACGCGCTCGGGCCCCAGGATGTCGATCAGGTCGTCCAGGGAGAGCGGGATCGTCCCGGCCGCGGTGCTGGGCGAGGTCTGGGTGAGGGACACCGGCGTCTGGCCGCCGAGCAGGTCGGTGAGGACGCCGCCCAGACCGGCCAGGCTCCCCACGACGTCGCCGATGGACACCGTGACGCCCTCGACGAGCCCGCCCACGCACTCCGCACCCGCCGAGAGCGGCTCGGGCAGGCTCCCTGAACCCGGCAGGGTGGGCAGACCGGTCGTGCCGTCGAAGGCGCCGGTGACGTCGCCCCCGGTGTCGGTGTCGGTGTCGGCACCGGTGTCGGTCTGGTCGAGTGCCGAGCCCAGTGGACCCGGGAGCTGGTCGGTGAGGCCACCGACCGCGTCGGTCAGCTGCTCGGCGGAGGCGACGGCCGGCGTGCCCAGCACGACGACGGCGGACAGCAGGCCACCGGCGAGCAGCCGCCGGCCGGTGCGGCGGGACGGGTGGGGCTGGGGCACGGCGGCGACCTCCGTTGGTCGGACGAGCGGGGTGCGGGCGGTGTGCGCGGGGGCACACCGAGCACCGGGGTGACCGGACAACGACAGCCGTGTCGAGAGGTCACGGGTACTTGTCGACGTCGTGACGGATCGGTCCCGGGCCCGTCCGACCGGTAGCCTCGGGGAGGAGCGGCCCGCGTCTGGGGCCGGCTGGTGGAGGTGCCCCGTGGAGCCCGTGCTCGCCCTGGTCCTGCTGATGCTGCTGGTCGCCGCGGGCGTCGTCACCGGGGGCGTCGTGCTCACCCGGAAGACGGTGCGCGCGATCAGGGCCAGCCCCACCGCCCGCCGGGTCGGGGAGCTGGGCGGCTACGCCGGCACCGCGGTGGCCGTCGTCCGCGCCCCGGCCCGGGCCGACCGGACCACCGGCGTGCTCGCCGCCCGGGTCACCGCGGCCTCGGTGCAGCTGCGCCGGGAGGTCGCCGCCGCCACCCGCGCGGGCGCGCACCTGGGCGACGTCCCCACCGTGCTGCCCCGGCTGACCGACGAGGCGTTCGCGCTGTCCCGCGAACTGCGCCGGCTGACCACCAGCACCGCCGACCACGCCGCCGAGGTGTGCGCCGCCGCCCGGGCCCACCTGGCCGCGGTCGCCGACGTGACCGCCGCCGTCCGGGCCAGCAGCACGCTGCCCGCCGCCTCGGGCGGTGTCGCCGACGACGCCACCCGGGCCGCCGCGGACCTCAAGGCCTACGCGACCGCCTACCGGGACCTGGTCCGACCGGTCAGCCCCAGCTGAGCATCCGCTCGGCGGTGTCCTCCAGCAGGACCTGACGCTCGGCAGGGTCGCGCCGCGGGCACGACGTGCACAGCACCTCGTGCGGCACCCGCCAGATCTGGCAGCACGACGCCCGACGGGTGAACAGCTGCCCGCCCGCCTCCACGAAGCGCGGCGCGGGCAGCCCGGCCTCCCGGGCCAGCGGTGCGGCCAGCGCCGTCACCGCGGGGGCGTCCCCCCGGGCCCGGCCCAGTGCCAGCAGCTTGTTGGCCAGCGCGTCGGTGGCGATCGCCCGCAGCGGCGCCTCGCGGACGCCACCGGCCTCCGCGACGGTGGCCACGACCGCGGCCAGCGAGCCCCGCAGCTCGGTGACGACGTCCCCGGTGGACGCCGTCGCCGTCGCCGCCCACGGCAGGTCCCCGACCACGTGCAGCGTGGTGTCCTCCAACCGGGCCGACAACGCCCGCCCGGCGACCAGGCCGGCCAGCGCCGGACCCAGCAGCACGAGGGACGCCGAGTACCACCACAGCGTGGCCAGCACCCTGCGGTCCTCGGTCCGGCCGGTGAGCGCCTGCAGCTCGAGGTGCTCGGTGGTCCAGGCGACGTCGGCCAGCGCCGTCGCGGGCAGCGGCCGGGACCCCGGCGGCACCAGGAGGCCCAGGGTCGCCGCCCCCGGGAAGCGGGCGGCCACCCGGGTCTGCGCGTCGTCCGGCGGGGTCACCGGGCCAGTCTCCCCGCCGGCCGGCGGGCCCGGCACCCGGTCCGTGAGACGCAGGTCGCAGCGGAGTGGTCGGGCGCCCTAGGGTCGACCACGAGGCAGCGTCGCCGGTCCCCCGCGCGACGCCGGACAACCAGGAGGCGCCCGTGAGCGAGACCGAGACCCAGGGTCTGTCCAGCGAGATCCCCGCCAGCGGTGTGTTCGACCCGCCGGCCGACCTGGCCGGGCACGCGAACGTGACCCAGGCCGACTACGACCGCGCCGCCGAGGACCGGCTCGGCTTCTGGGCCGACGCCGCCCAGCGGCTGGAGTGGTCGAAGCCCTGGGGCGAGGTGCTCGACTGGACCGACCCGCCGTTCGCGAAGTGGTTCGTCGGCGGGGAGCTCAACGTGGCCGCCAACTGCGTGGACCGGCACGTCATCGCCGGCAACGGGGACAAGGTCGCTTACCACTGGGTCGGCGAGCCCGGTGACACCCGCACCATCACCTACGCCCAGCTCAAGGACGAGGTCTGCAAGGCCGCCAACGCGCTCACCGCGCTGGGCGTGCAGGCCGGGGACCGGGTCGCGGTCTACCTGCCGATGATCCCCGAGGCCGTGATCACGATGCTGGCCTGCGCCCGCATCGGCGCCGTCCACATGGTCGTCTTCGGCGGCTTCTCCCCCGACGCGCTGGCCTCCCGCGTCGAGGACGCCGGCGCCAAGGTCGTCGTCACCGCTGACGGCGGCTTCCGCCGCGGCGCGGCCTCGGCGCTCAAGCCCGCCGTCGACGAGGCGCTCACCAAGGTGGCCGGCGTCGAGCACGTCCTCGTCGTCCGCCGCACCGAGTCCGACGTCGACTGGACCGAGGGCCGCGACCAGTGGTGGCACGACCTCGTGGACAGCCAGTCCACCGAGCACGAGGCGCAGCCCTTCGACGCCGAGCACCCGCTCTACATCATGTACACCTCGGGGACGACGGCGAAGCCCAAGGGCATCCTGCACACCTCCGGCGGCTACCTGACCCAGGTCTCCTGGACGCACTGGGCCACCTTCGACCTGGAGGCCGACACCGACGTCTTCTGGTGCGCCGCCGACGTGGCCTGGGTGACCGGCCACTCCTACATCGTCTACGGCCCGCTCTCCAACGGGGCGACCTCGGTCATGTACGAGGGCACCCCGGAGACCCCGCACCGCGGCCGCTGGTGGGAGATCGTCCAGGAGTACGGCGTCTCGATCCTCTACGCCGCCCCGACCGTCGTCCGCACGTTCATGAAGTGGGGCGCCGAGGAGCTCGAGCCCTTCGACCTGTCCACCCTGCGGGTGCTCGGCTCGGTCGGTGAGCCGATCAACCCCGAGGCGTGGCTCTGGTACCGCAAGAACGTCGGCGGGGGGACGGCGACCGTCGTCGACACCTGGTGGCAGACCGAGACCGGCGCGCACATGATCGCCCCGATGCCCGGCGTCGTGGCCACCAAGCCCGGCTCCGCGCAGCGGGCCATCCCCGGCATCTCGGCCGCGGTGGTCGACGAGGAGGGCAAGCCGATCGAGGCCGGCGCCACCGGCTACCTGGTGCTCACCGAGCCGTGGCCGGCGATGCTGCGCACCATCTGGGGCTCCGACGAGCGCTACGTGGAGACCTACTGGTCCCGCTACGGCAAGGACGTCTACTTCGCCGGGGACGGCGCCAAGCTCGACGAGGACGGCGACATCTGGCTGCTGGGCCGGGTGGACGACGTGATGAACGTGTCCGGTCACCGCATCTCCACCACGGAGGTCGAGTCCGCGCTGGTCAGCCACCCGACGGTCGCCGAGGCCGCGGTCGTCGGCGCGACCGACCCGACCACCGGCCAGGGGATCGTCGCGTTCGTGATCCTGCGCGGGGACGCCACCGACTCCGGCGAGGACCTGGTGAAGACCCTGCGCCAGCACGTGCGCAAGGAGATCGGCCCGATCGCCTCGCCGCGCCAGATCATGGTCGTCGCCGAGCTGCCCAAGACCCGCTCGGGCAAGATCATGCGCCGCCTGCTGCGCGACGTCGCCGAGAACCGGGAGCTGGGTGACGTCTCGACGCTCACCGACTCCTCGGTGATGGACCTGATCGGCGCGAAGATGCCCAGCGCCTCCTCCGAGGACTGAGCAGCGGAGTGTGAGGGGCGAGGGTTCCTCGCCCCTCACACTCCACCCGGGTGATCACGGTGCGCGACACGCGCCGCGATGAGGCACGATCAGTTCCAGACCGGGGCCGAACCCACGGCAGCACCCGCAGCACTCGAGGAGGACCCCCGTGGCCCACAGCGCGCCCACCACCCGCCTGTCCGGACAGCCGGCAGGCCCTCAGGAGCCCTCGGTGGGCTCCCTGGTGCAGAGCGCCATGGCCGACGTGTCCACGCTCATCCGCAGCGAGGTGGAGCTGGCCAAGGCCGAGGTCGGTGCCTCGGTGAAGAAGGTCGGCATCGGCGGTGGCCTCATCGCCGCCGGCGGCGTCATGCTGGCGTTCGCGTCGATCTTCCTCTTCATCGGGATCGCCGAGCTGATCACCTGGCTGGGCCTGGCCCGCTGGATCTCCTACTTCATCGTCTTCGGCGGACTGGTGCTCTTCGCCGGTCTCGCGATCTTCCTGGGCATCACGATGACCAAGAAGTTCCGCAAGCCCGAGCGCACGATGGAGACGCTGAAGGACCTGCCCGACGTGATGCGCCGCGAGGCCCCCGGCCAGCGCCAGCGCGACCTGCCCGTCGTCCGCGACGGCCAGGTGGTCCGGCAGGACCCGCACACCCGCCTCGGCTGAGCCCGGCACACCCGTGACGCTGGTCCCGGCAGACGGTCCCCCCGACGCCACCAGCGTGCTGCTGCCGGGTCCCTGGCAGCACCGCGACATCTCCGCCAACGGCGTGCGCCTGCACGCCGCCGAGGCCGGCGAGGGCCCGCTGGTCCTGCTGCTGCACGGCTACCCGCAGTTCTGGTGGGCCTGGCGGCACCAGCTCGTCGCCCTCGCCGAGGCCGGCTTCCGCGCCGTGGCGGTCGACCTGCGCGGCTACGGCGGCAGCGACAAGCCCCCGCGCGGCTACGACCTGCCCACGCTGTCCGCCGACGTCGCGGCCGTCGTCCGGGCGCTGGGTGAGCCCGACGCCGTCGTCGTGGGGCACGACTGGGGTGGCCTGCTGGGCTGGACCATGGCCGCCCTGCACCCGCGCACCGTCCGTGGGCTGGTCGTCGTCTCCTCCGCGCACCCCCGCGAGCTGCGCTCGGCGATGACGTCGGGCGCCCAGCGCCGGGCCTCGGCCTACGCACTGCGCTACCAGCTGCCCCGACTGCCCGAGCGCCGCCTCACCCGGGACGACGACGACCCGGTCGCCGAGCTGCTGCGCCGCTGGGCCGGGCCCGGCTGGGTGCACACCACCGACTTCGCCGAGGCCGTCGCCCGGTACCGCTGCGCCGCGCGCATCCCGCAGGCCGCCTACGGCGCCATGGAGTTCCACCGGTGGGCCTTCCGTTCCCAGCTGCGCCCGGACGGCCTGCGGTACGCCCGCCGGATGGCGGCCCCCGTCACCGCGCCGACCCTGCAGCTGCACGGCGCGCTGGACGCCTGCGTGCTGCCCTCCACCGCCCACGGCTCGGGCCGTTACGTCGCGGGGCCCTACGAGTGGCGCGAGCTGCCCGGTGTCGGCCACTTCCCGCACGAGGAGGTCCCCGACCTCGTCAGCGAGGCCATCGCCGCCTGGGCCCGGTGAGCCGGGCGCGGCGGGCTACTCGCAGGGGCCGGTGCCGACCTCGTCGGTGGAGGTCGCACCCTCGGTGGCCGCCCGGGCGACCTGCTCGCCGGTGAGCGCGTACCCGGTGTCCGGGTCGTCGATCGCGCTGGCGAAGACGACGCCGAGCACCGTGCCGTCGGTGGCCAGCAGCGGCCCGCCGGAGTTGCCGGCGCGGACCTGGCCGTAGAGGGCGTAGACGTCGCGCACGACGGTCTGCTCGGCGCGGAAGTCCGGGCCGCTGATGTCCCCGCGGTCCCGCACCCGGGCCGGGCCGACGTAGAGGCCACCGCCGCCCGGGTAGCCCATCACGATCGCGTCGGCCCCGGAGTCCACCGGCTGCGGGGTGAACGTCAGCGGCACCTGCGGCAGCCCGGGCACCGCCAGGACGGCGACGTCGGTCTCCTCGTCGACGTAGACCGCAGTCGCCTCGTAGCTCTCGCCCTCCGCGGTGACGACGGGGCGGTCCACCCCGGCCAGCACGTGCGCGTTGGTCATCACCCGCTCGTCGGCGTAGACGAAGCCCGAGCCGTCGATCTGCCGGGAGCACGCCGCGGCCACGCCCCGGATCTGCACCACCGAGCCGCGCACCTGGGTCACCACCGGGCTGTCGAGCAGGCCCTGGTCCGGCGCCGGCACGTCGCGGACCTGGGTGGGGGTCAGCGGGTCCAGCACGTCGGGGAGCCCGCGCCGGTCGATCGCCTCGCGCAGCGAGTCGTACAGCGAGCGGACGCCGTCGGGCACCCCGCGGTCGACGGCCTGGACCAGGGTCGACTGCCGGACCTGGCTGGCCACCGTCGGGAACGCCGAACTGGCGAGCGGGGTGGCGACCATCCAGGCCACCAGCAGCACCGCGACGGCCGACACCACGGCCCCGGCGACGGAGTCCACCACCTCGGCCGGCTCCCAGGTCACCCGCTTGCGCACCGCCCGGCCCACGTACCCGGCCACCAGCTGCCCCAGCAGGGCCCCGGCCAGGACGACGACGAGGGCCACGAAGACCCGGGCCAGGCTGGACCCGGCGAGCTGGTCGGCGACCGGCCCGGACAGCTGCGCCCCGGCGACCGCACCGCCGAAGAACCCCACGAAGGAGGCCACGGACACGATCAGGCCCTGCCGGAAGCCCGAGAGGGCGAACAGCAGCGCCAGGGCGATCAGCGCCAGGTCGACGAGGGACACGTCAGCCGGTGGGGCTCGTCGTGGCCGCACCCGCGCTCGGGTCGGCCGCGGGACCGCTGACGACCATGGTCCCGACCTGGCCCAGTGCGGTGTGGAACGTGCACTCGAAGGGGTAGTCGCCGGTCGCGGTGACGGTGAACTCGATGGTCTCGCTCTGGCCGGGTGCCAGCAGCGGGATCTCCTCGGTGATCTCTGCCGGGCCCGCGCCGGCGGTGAAGGCGAAGTTGTGGGTCAGCTGGGTGGCCACGTTGGTGACGGTCAGCCGCACCTGGCCCGGCGCCACGGTGAACGTGTCCGGGGTGAAGACGTAGTCGTCACCGGTCTCCAGGGTGATCTCCTGGACCCCGTCGTCGGCCACGGTGACCTCGCCGACCCCGGCGTCGGGGGTGCGGGTCGCGTCCGGGGTGGCCGGCGTCTCGTTGGTGCAGCCGGCCAGCAGACCCAGGGCGAGCAGCAGCGCGGTGAGCAGGACACGGGTGCGGCGCGGGGAAGCGTTCATCGCCGTCGGACCGTACGCGGCCCGGCTGAGGACGCCGGACCCTCGGCGACCGTCGGCGCGGCGCGGTCCTCGGGCTGCTCGTCCACGCGCACGGTCCCGCGGACCCGCTCCTGCTCCTGGGCCAGCGGCCTGACGTCGCGCTCGTCCCACGGCCGGGACAGCCCGCACGCGGTGAGGACGGCGTCCAGGACGCCGGCGGTGAAGCCCCACACCACCATCCCGGCGACCGCGAACGCCGGGCCCACGTAGCCCGAGGGGTGCCGCACCCGGAACCGGTTCGCCGGGTCGGTCAGGTCCGCCAGCGGCACCCGGGCCACCTGCGCGACCTCGAAGGGGTCGCCCGTGGTGACCGCCCGCGGGTCGTCCCACCAGCCCACGACCGGGACCACGAGGTTGTCGCTGGGCCCCAGGAAGAGCTCGGGCAGGGTGGCCAGCACCCGCACCGCCGAGGGGTCCACGCCGGCCTCCTCGTGGGTCTCCCGCAGCGCCGTCCCGACCGGGTAGTCGTCGCCGGGGTCCACGCCGCCGCCGGGGAAGGCCGGCTGACCGGCGTGCGTGCGCAGCCGGTCGGACTTCTCGATGAGCAGCACGTCCTGCCCGTCCGGTCCCTCGCCGAAGAGCACCAGCACCGCGGAGCGGCGGGCGGTGTCGGTGGCGTCGGCCCGCCGGTGCCGCAGCGGCAGCTCGTCCGCGGAGGCGACCAGCCGGCGGACGTGCTCGGGGACGCCGGTGAGATCGGGGGGCGGGAGGGTCACGGGCAGATCCGTCACAGGGTGACGCCGAGGTGCTCGCTGACCAGCTGCTCGAACTCGGCGAGGTCGGCGACCTGCCCGGCCTCCGTGTGCGCCAGCGTGCCGTCGGCGGCGAGGAAGAAGGTGTACGGGGCACCGTTGCGCCCCAGCTCGGCCATCAGGTCACCCTGCTGGTCGAAGGCGTTGGGGAAGGTGACACCGGCGTCGGCGGCGAAGGAGTCCGCCGCGGTCAGCGTGTCCTGGCTGACCAGGCCGAGCACCTGCAGCTGGTCCCCGCCGGCGTCCGCGAGCTGCTGCACGACGGGCAGCTCGTCCCGGCACGGCGGGCACCACGACCCCCACACGTTGACCACGGTCGGCACGCCGGGTGCCAGCGACAGGTCCAGGGTCCCGCCGCCGATGCAGTCGAAGCTCATCGGCGGCAGCGCGTCGGCAGCCTCGACGGGCTCACCGGACTGCTCCGGACAGGACTGCAGCGCGGTGTCCAGCCCCTGGACGTCGTCCACGGCCGGCTCGGCGACCCTGCCCCCGCCGTCGTCCGAGGAGCCGGCGCCCGTGCACCCGCTCAGCAGCACCAGGGCGGCCCCGGCCACCGCCAGCGCGCGCCTCACAGCGTGTCCGAGGCGGCCGGGGTCTTCACGAGCCTGCCCGCGACCTCGGGGTCCATCGGGCCGGTGCCGTAGGAGGGGCACCAGCGGGCCAGCCCGCAGGCCCCGCAGGCCGGCTTCTTGGCGTGGCAGACCCGCCGCCCGTGGAAGATCACCCGGTGGGAGAAGTCGGTCCACTCCTTCTTCGGCACCAGCCCCGCGACCTCGGCCTCGACCTTCACCGGGTCCTCCAGCTCGGTCCAGCCGAACCGGCGGACCAGCCGGCCGAAGTGGGTGTCCACGGTCAGCCCGGGCACCCCGAAGGCGTTGCCCAGCACGACGTTGGCCGTCTTGCGCCCGACCCCCGGCAGCGTGACCAGGTCCTCCAGGCGACCGGGCACCTCGCCCTCGAACTGCTCGACCAGCGCCCGCCCCAGGCCCAGCACCGAGTTGGCCTTGGCCCGGAAGAACCCGGTGGGCTTCAGGATCGTCTCCAGCTCCTCCCGGTCGGCGCCGGCGTAGTCGGCGGCGGTCCGGTACCGGGCGAAGAGCGTGGGCGTGACGGTGTTGACCGTCCGGTCCGTCGTCTGGGCCGACAGCACGGTGGCCACCAGCAGCTCCAGCGGCGTGGTGAAGTCCAGCTCGCAGTGTGCGTCGGGGTGGATCAGCGCCAGCTCCCGGGACATCCGCCGGGCCCGCCGGGTGCGGCCCAGGGCGGTCTCCGCCGGGTCGAACGGGGAGACGCCCAGGCGGGCGGCCCGGGCGGCCCGCCTCGGGGGCACCGGGACGGCGTACGGCGGGGCTGGCTCGACCGGGGCGGACACGCGGTCGAGGGTAGGCCGAGGTGCCGACAGCGGCGGACCTGTCATGCTCGACCCGGCAGGCACACCCGCCCCACGGGCGTGCGGCCGGACCCACGACGTCTCTCCCCCGGTGCTCCCCAGCCCGGAGACGACTCGCACAGGAGGTGCTGGTGGTCGCCCTCATCGTCATCCTGTTCCCCCCGCTGGTGATCGCGTTCCTGCTGGTCATGGAGCGTGTGGAGGAACCCCTGCGGCGGCCCACGTCGCAGCGCCAGGTCGAGGAGTTCCTGGCCACGGCCACGCCCGGCGACGTCGACGAACTGGCCCACTCCGGCATCCGCCGGGCGATGGACCGGTGGCGTCGTCGGCGCACCCGGACCAGCGCCGGACGCACCGTCCCGGCCCCCGACGCGGTCACCTCCGGGCGGCACGCGGACTGACCTCCACCACCCGGAGTGGGCACGGTCGTGACGCACCGCATGGTGAGTGCGCCCACAGGCCCTAGACTCACTCCCGGACGCGGGTGATCACTGCACCTGCGACGACGTGGTGAGAGGTGCGCTGGTGGACGAGGTCCTTGCCCAGTCCGGTCTGTTCCAGGGGCTGTCGGAAGAGGCTTCCGAGCCGACGGCGAGCGGTCTGGAGACCGTCTCCCTGCCCCGCGGCCGGGTGGTCTTCAACGAGGGCGAGCCCGGCGACAGCCTGTACGTGGTGCTGTCGGGGAAGATCAAGCTGTCCCGCCGGTCCCCCGACGGCCGCGAGAACGTGCTCGCCGTGATGGGGCCCTCCGACCAGTTCGGCGAGCTGTCGGTCTTCGACCCGGGCCCGCGCACGGCGACGGCGACCGCGGTCACCGACGTCCGGCTGGCCAAGATGCCGCAGGCGATGCTCCGGCCGTGGATCGAGGCGCACCCCGAGGTGGGTGAGCGTCTGCTCCAGGTGCTGGCCCGCCGGCTGCGCCGCACCAACGACTCGGTCGCCGACCTGATCTTCACCGACGTCCCCGGCCGCGTGGCCAAGGCGCTGCTGCAGATGGCCGACCGCTTCGGCAGCCGGGAGTCCGACGGCCTGCGGGTCAAGCACGACCTGACCCAGGAGGAGCTGGCCCAGCTCGTCGGCGCCTCCCGCGAGACGGTGAACAAGGCGCTGGCCGACTTCGTGCACCGCGGCTGGATCCAGCTGCAGGGCAAGTCCGTCGTCGTGCTCGACGAGGACCGGCTGCGTCGACGCGCCCGCTGACGCACCGCCGAAGGGCCCCCTCCGCACCGCGGAGGGGGCCCTTCGGCGTTCACCGAGGGAGCGGGACGACCATCCGGATGCGGGTGCCGTCGGGCAGCAGCGCCCAGCGCTGGCCCTCCGCGTCGTCCTCGAAGGTGGGGCTGATCGGCTCGAGCGGGTCCGGCGGGCTGCCCGCCAGCGCGGCCGCCACGTCGGCGAAGGGCTCCAGCTGACCCAGGGTGTGGATCGTCGGCGGCAGCATCGGCCGGGTGCCCGCGGCCATCTCCGCCAGCGCGGCCGCCGGGGTCAGCCAGACGGCCTCGTCCGCCTCGCCGGAGACGTCGCGCGCCTCCTGGCCCGGCGGCATGAGGGCGGCGAAGAACTTGGTGTCGTAGCGCCGCGGCTCGACCGGCGGGGTCACCCAGTGCGCGAAGGGCCGCAGCAGGTCCGAGCGCAGGGCGAGCCCGCGACCGGCCAGCAGCTGCGCCAGGGACAGCTCCCGGGTCAGCAGCGCCCGGCGCTGGGCCTCCCAGTCCTCACCGGACACGTCGGGGACGACGTCGCCCGACGAGGGCCCGGCCAGCAGCACGCCGGCCTCCTCGAAGGTCTCCCGGACCGCGGCGCACACCAGCTCGCGCGCCATCCGCTCCTCGCACCCCCAGGTGCGGGCCCAGTCGGCCGGGGAGGGGCCCACCCAGTCCAGGTCGGTGTCGCCGTCGCGGGGGTCGACCCCGCCGCCGGGGTAGGCGGTCATGCCCCCGGCGAAGGGCATCCCCGCCGTCCGGCGGAGCAGGTAGACCTCGAGCCCGGTGGTGCCGGTCCGCAGGTCGCCGTCCCGGAGCAGGAGCACCGTGGCCGCCTGGCGGACCGGCGCGGTCACCGCAGCTCGACGGTGAGCTCGACCTCGACCGGGGCGCCCATCGGCAGCTCGGCCACGCCGACGGCACTGCGGGCGTGGTGGCCCGCCTCGCCGAAGACCCGGCCCAGCAGCTCGCTGGCACCGTTGACCACCCGCGCCTGGCCGGTGAAGCCCTCCGCGCTGGCCACGTAGCCGACCACCCGGACGACACGCGCCACGGAGTCCAGGCCGACCAGGTCGTCGACGGCGGCCAGCGCGTTCAGCGCGCAGACCTTGGCGTCGTGGGCGGCGTCCTCGGCGTCGACCGAGCCGCCGACCTTGCCGGTCCGGCGGAGCCCGCCGTCGACGAAGGGCAGCTGGCCACTGGTCATCACCAGCTGACCGGTGCGCACGGCCGGCACGTAGGAGGCCACCGGGGCGGCCACGGGGGGCAGCCGGATGCCGAGCTCGGCCAGTCGCGCGGTCCAGCTGGGGGTGCTCTCGGTCACGGCGCGGGCCTCAGGCGGACGGGCGCTTGAGGTAGGCGACCAGCTGGTCGCCGCCACCGGGCCCGGGGAGCACGGTGACCAGCTCCCAGCCGTCGACCCCCCACGAGTCCAGGATCGCCTTGGTGTTGTGGGTCAGCAGCGGGATGGTCGCGTACTCCCACGTCCGGCGGGTGTTCTCGCTCATGACGGCGACGCTAGCGCAGCGACGGCGGCCCGCACCCCCACGGGGCGCTCCCCCGCCGGGCGTGGGCAGGCGCTCACCCCGTGCACGCTCGTACGCTCGCAGACGTGAGTCCCGAGCCGTTCCCCGTGCGCTGCCACGTCGTGACCGGCAAGGGCGGTACCGGCAAGACCACGGTCGCCGCCGCCCTGGCCCTGGCGCTGGCCGCCGGAGGTCACCGCACCCTGCTGGTGGAGACCGAGGGCCGGCAGGGCATCGCCCAGCTCTTCGACACCCCGCCGCTGCCCTACGAGGAGCGCCGGGTCGCCGTCGCGCGCGGCGGGGGTGAGGTCAAGGCGCTGGCCATCGACCTCGAGGAGGCGCTGCTGGAGTACCTCGAGCTCTTCTACTCGATGAAGCGCGCCGGCCGGGCGCTGCGCAAGATGGGCGCCGTCGACTTCGCCACCACCATCGCCCCGGGCCTGCGGGACGTGCTGCTGACCGGCAAGGTCAAGGAGGCCGTCACCCGCAAGGTCGACGGGCAGCGGGTCTACGACGCCGTCGTCGTCGACGCCCCGCCGACCGGGCGGATCACCCGGTTCCTCAACGTCACCGACGAGGTCGCGGGCCTGGCCCGCTCCGGGCCGATCAAGACCCAGAGCGACGGCGTGATGGCCGTCCTGCGCTCCCCGCAGACCGCGGTGCACCTGGTGACCCTGCTGGAGGACATGCCCGTGCAGGAGACCGCCGACGCGATCGACGAGCTCACCGCCACCGGGCTGCCCGTCGGCTCGGTCCTGGTGAACATGGCGACCGAGCCGCTGCTGCCCCCGGCCAGCCTGGCGCGGGCCGCCGAGGGTGCGATCACCGCGGCCGAGCTGGCCCCCGCCCTGGCCGCCGGCGGGTTGCCCGCCTACCCGGCGATCGCCGAGGGGCTGGTCGCCGAGGCCGTCGAGCACGCCCGCCGCTGGCAGTCCCAGGACGCGCTGCGCAGCCGGGTCGCGGAGCTGGGCCGGCCCACCGTCGAACTGCCCATGCTCATCGGCCCGATCGACCTGGGCTCGCTGTACGAACTGGCCGGCCGACTGGAGGCCCACCTGGGCCTGGGGGCCGCCGCGTGAGCAGCCCCCGCACCGCGCCGGCCATGGACCTGGCCGCGGTCGTGGCCGACCGAGACACCCGGATCGTCGTCTGCTGCGGCGCCGGTGGGGTCGGCAAGACCACCACCTCGGCCGCCCTCGCCCTGGCCGCCGCCGAGGCCGGACGACGGGTCGTCGTGCTGACCATCGACCCGGCCCGCCGGCTGGCCCAGAGCCTGGGCCTGGAGGAGCTGGACAACGAGCCGCGCCAGGTCGTCGTCCCCGAGCTCGACGGGTCCAACGGCGGCGAGCTGCACGCGATGATGCTGGACATGAAGCGGACCTTCGACGACATCGTCTCCGCTCACTCCACCCCCGAACGCGCGGCGACGATCTTCGAGAACCCCTTCTACCAGGCGCTCTCCTCCTCCTTCGCCGGCACGCAGGAGTACATGGCGATGGAGAAGCTGGGCCAGCTGCGGGCCAGCGACGCCTGGGACCTGATCATCGTGGACACCCCGCCGTCCCGGTCGGCGCTGGACTTCCTGGACGCACCGAACCGGATGAGCCGCTTCCTCGACGGCACCATGATCCGGCTGCTCACCGCCCCCGCCCGGGCCGGTGGGCGGGCCGGGCTCCGCATCGTCGGCGCCGGCTTCAGCTTCTTCAGCCGGATCATCTCCAAGATCCTCGGCGGCCAGCTGCTCAACGACATCAGCTCCTTCGTCTCCGCCCTGGACACCATGTTCGGCGGGTTCCGGGAGCGCGCCACGGCCACCTACGAGCTGCTCCGCCAGCCCGGCACGTCGTTCCTGGTGGTCGCCGTCCCCGAGCCCGACGCCCTGCGCGAGGCCTCCTACTTCGTGGACCGGCTGTCCACCGAGGGCATGCCGCTGGCCGGTCTGGTCCTCAACCGCACCCACCCACCGGCCACGACCGCCCTGTCGGCCACCCGGGCCGAGGCGGCGGCCGAGGCCGTCGCCGAGGCCGGGGGCGAGGGCGCCGAGCTCGCTGCGGGGGCGCTGCGGGTGCACGCGGAGCGGATGGCGCTGGCCACCCGGGAGCAACGGCTGGCCGACCGGTTCACCAGCGCCCACCCCGAGGTCGCCGTCCGGACGGTGCCCGCCGCTGCCGGGGACGTGCACGACCTGGCCGACCTGCGGGTGATGGCCGGCGAGCTCACCGCGGCCGACGACGACACCGGCACCGGGACCCCGCGCACGAGGGTGCTGCCCGTCCGGCGCTGAGAGCCACCGGGCGCCCGCTGTGACCGGTCGGGCTGGTGGGACCGGTGCCACGGCGTGTCGCGCGCGTCCCTCCGCCGGAGCCACCGGCGGAGGCCTCCTGACAGGTACCTTGGCCTGCGATGTCTGACACCGCTGCTTCCAAGGTCGGCGCCCTCGCCAAGCTCACCGCGACCGTCGTCGTCGCCGGGGCGCTGGTCGCCGGGATGATGTTGCCGTTCGTCGGTGGGAGCGGGCTCGTGGCCCGCAACTCCGCCTCGCTGCTGGACGCCCTGCCGGTCGAGCTGACCGACCAGACGCCCAACGGCAACACCACGGTGCTGGCCGCCGACGGGCAGGTGCTGACCCAGTTCTACGAGAACAACCGCACCCCGGTGACCGCCGACCAGATCTCCCCGGTCATGAAGCAGGCGATCGTCGACATCGAGGACAGCCGCTTCTACGAGCACAACGGCCTCGACGTGCAGGGCACCCTGCGCGCGCTCGCGGCCAACGTCGCCGCCGGCGGCGTCGCCGAGGGTGGGTCCACGCTGACCCAGCAGCTGGTGAAGCAGACCCTGCTACAGACCGCGGACACCCCCGAGGAGGCCGCGGCCGCCGACGAGCAGACCGTCGGCCGCAAGCTGCGCGAGGCCCGGCTGGCCCTCGCCCTGGAGGAGACCTACTCCAAGGACGAGATCCTCACCCGGTACCTGAACATCGCCTACTTCGGCTCCGGGGCCTACGGCATCCAGGCCGCCGCCCAGCGGTACTTCTCGGTGAACGCGATGGACCTGGACCTGGCCCAGGCCTCGGTGCTGGCCGGTCTGGTGCAGAGCCCCACCAACGACGACCCGATCGCCAACCCCGAGGCCGGGCAGGCCCGCCGGGACACCGTGCTGAACCGCATGCACGACCTGGGGCACATCACCGACCAGGAGCTGGCCGACACCACCGCCGCCCCGATCGCCGTCGTCCCGGGCCAGAACCCGCCCAACGGCTGCATCGACTCCTCGATCGGCGGGTTCTTCTGCGCCTACCTGGAGAGCTACCTGATCAACCGCCTGGGGATGACCCAGGAGCAGATCGACAACGGCGGCTACGTCATCCAGACGACGCTGCGCCCGGACATGCAGGCCGCCGGTGACCAGGCGGTGCTCAACACCCTGGCCATGGGCGCGGACCTGGCCGGCATCTACACCGCCGTCCAGCCCGGCACCGGGCACGTGCTCGCGATGAGCACCAACCGCACGTACTGCCCCGACGCCACCGTCGACGCCTCCTGCGAGTCCGTCGTGCTCAACACCGCGGCCAGCCAGGGCTCCGGCTCGACGTACAAGGTCTTCACCGCCGCGGCCGCCCTCGAGGAGGGCTACTCGCAGTACTACACGCTGACCACGGGCAACACGTACACCTCGCGGGTGTTCAAGAACGGCGGCCGGCCCTACACGGTCAGCAACGCCGGCAACTACCCCGCGACCCTGGACATGGTCCGGGCGCTCTACATGTCCTCCAACACCTACTTCCTGGGCCTGGAGGACGCGCTGGGGTCCATCGAGGCCCCGGTGCGGATCTCCGAGCGCATGGGGATGAACTACACCCAGAACAACCAGACCCCGGCGGACAGGATCATCGCCGAGGAGCGCGGGTCCTTCACCCTGGGCGCCGAGGCCACCAGCCCGCTGGACCTCACCACGGCCTACGCGACGCTGGCTGCCAGCGGCACCCAGTGCGACCCGACGCCGGTCACCTCGATCGTCGACCGGGACGGCGCGCCCGCCACGCTGCCCGACGGCACCCCGATCAACACCGGGGACACCTGCACCGCCGAGGCGATCCCCTCGGGCGTGGCCAACACGCTCAACCAGATCCTGCGCAAGGACGTCGAGCCCGGGAACTCCGGCCAGACCGGTGCCCGCGCCTACGTGCCCGGCCACCAGATCGCCGGCAAGACCGGGACGTCGCAGAGCAACTTCTCCGCGACCTTCGTGGGCTACACCCCCGAGTACACCGCCAGCGTCATGGTGCTGAACCCCAAGCAGAACCAGAACGTCGGCGGCTTCGGTGGCAACAAGCCCGCGACCATCTGGAACGACGCCATGACGCCGATCCTGGAGGCCGGTCCCACCGCGGAGTTCCCGCCGGCCGACGACACCGTCGCCAACGGCAACACCCGCGAGGTCCCCGGCTGCTCCTCGGCCAGTGAGTGCCAGTCGGCGATCACCGCGGCCGGGCTGCGGTACGCCGGGCAGGTGAACGCCGACTCCAACGAGCCCGCCGGCACCTTCATCGGCACCAACCCG
>NZ_CEEDOS010000056.1:0-22704 GCF_979256525.1 Klenkia sp. AC732
GCGAGGGCCGGTCGACCACCAGGTCGACCGGCCCTCGCCGTCTCGTGCAGGCGCGTGTGCGCGGCGGGCGTCAGCCCAGCTGGCGACGCACCTCGGCGGCCACCCGGCCGCCCTCGGCGCGGCCGGCGACCTGGCCGTTGGCACGGCCCATCACCTTGCCCATGTCGCCCATCCCGGAGGCACCGGTGGCCGCGACCACCTCGGCCACGATCGCGGTGAGGTCGGCGTCGGAGAGCTGGGCCGGCAGGTACCGGGCGACGACGTCACCCTCGGCCTGCTCGCGCGCCGCCTGCTCGGTGCGGCCGGCACCGGCGAACGCCTCGGCTGCCTCGCGGCGCTTCTTGGCCTCCCGGCGCAGCACCGCCTGGACCTCGTCGTCGCTGAGCTCGCGCGCCTCCTTGCCGGAGACCTCCTCGGCGGTGACGGCGGTCAGCACCATCCGCAACGTGGCGGTGGTCAGCTCGTCGCGGGCCTTCATGGCGGTGGTCAGGTCGGAACGGAGGGTCTGCTTGAGGTCGGACACGTCCTCCAGAGTCGCACGGCCCACCCCTGCGGGACGACCGACATAGGGTGACCGGATGCGCGCGATCACCGCCGTCCCCACCGCCGTCGTCGCCGCCGGTGTCGCCACCGTCGGCTACGCCGGCCTCGTCGAACGGACGCACTGGACCCTGCGGCGCTTCGACGTCCCGGTGCTGCCCCCGGGCCAGCGGCCGCTGACGGTGCTGCAGATCAGCGACGTCCACATGACCGCCGGGCAGCGCTCCAAGCAGGAGTGGATCGCCGGGCTGGCGGCCCTGGAGCCGGACCTGGTGATCACCACCGGGGACAACCTGGCCGGCCACGACGCCGTGGAGCCCACCCTGCGGGCGCTGGACCCGCTGATGGACAGGCCGGGCGCCTTCGTGCTGGCCAGCAACGACTACTTCGCGCCACGGCCGAAGAACCCGTTCAAGTACTTCTCCCCCGGCCACAAGCGGGTGCACGGGGAGTTCCTGCCCTGGGAGTCCCTCCGCGACGGCAAGACCGCCCGGGGCTGGCTCGACCTGGACAACGCCAAGGGCGAGCTCACCGTCGACGGGCGGCGCATCGCCTTCGCCGGCCTGGACGACCCGCACGTGAAGCGGGACGACTACGACGCGGTGGCGGGGCCCGCCGACCCGACCGCCGACGTCCGGATCGGGCTGGTGCACGCCCCCGAACCGCGGGTGCTGGACCGCTTCGCCGCCGACGGCTACGACCTGCTGCTGTGCGGGCACACCCACGGCGGGCAGCTGCGGGTGCCCTTCTTCGGCGCGCTGGTCACCAACTGCGGCATCGACCGGGCCCGCTGCCGCTGGCTGCACCGGTGGGCCGAGCCGACCGCCGAGCACCCGACCGGCACCTGGCTGCACGTCTCGGCGGGCCTGGGGACCAGCCCCTACGCGCCGGTGCGGTTCGCCTGTCCGCCGGAGGCCACGCTGCTGACGTTGACCGCCCGCGAGGCGTGAGACCCGGGGGCCGGGGTCCCGGAGCCGTCGAGTAGGCTTGCCCAGGACCTCGGGGTGTGGCGCAGCTTGGTAGCGCGCGTCGTTCGGGACGACGAGGCCGCAGGTTCAAATCCTGTCACCCCGACCACCAGTTCAGGGCCCGCTCTCACGAGCGGGCCCTGAGTCGTTCCGGGGGCCGGGAGCGCTGCGGGGCCCTAGGGTGGCCGCCATGGCACGGCTGGACCGCCTCGACCTCTCCCGCAGTCGCGGCGGCACCGCCGTCGAGCGACTCACCGACGCCGCCGCCCGGGCACACGCCGTGGAGGACCTGGGCGCCTTCACCGCCGTGGCCGACCCGGCCACGCTCACCCCCGGGCCGCCCGGGAGCGGCGTGCTGGCCGGCATCCCGGTGGCCGTCAAGGACAACATCGACACCGCCGACCTGCCCACCAGCGGGGGCACCCCGGCGCTGCACGGCTCCCGTGCCGGCCGGGACCACCCGGCCGTGGCCCGGCTCCGCGCGGCCGGGGCGACCGTCGTGGGCAAGACGAACCTCCACGAGCTGGCGTTCGGCATCACCAGCAACAACGCCGCCTACGGCCCGGTGCGGCACCCGCTGGACCCCAGCCGCTCCCCCGGCGGGTCCAGCGGTGGGTCCGCGGTCGCCGTCGCCACCGGCGTGGTGCCGGTGGCGCTGGGCACCGACACCGGCGGCTCGGTCCGGGTCCCGGCCGCGCACTGCGGGATCGTCGGGTTCCGCCCGACCGTGGGCCGCTGGGGCAGTGGTGCGGGGGTGCCGCTGTCCTCGACCCGGGACACCGTGGGGGCGCTGGCCACCTCGGTGGCCGACGTCGTGCTGCTCGACCAGGTGGTGGCCGACCGCGCGCCCGCAGTGGTGCCCTCGGCCCGGCAGTTGCGCCTGGGGGTGCCGCTGCCCGGCTTCTTCGACGGCCTGCACCCGGAGGTGTCCGACCGGGTCGGTGAGGCCCTGGACCGGCTGTCGGACGCCGGCGTCGTGCTGGTGGAGACCGACCTGGTGGCCGGGCACGAGCTGGACGCCCGGTGCGGCTTCCCGATCGTGTTCGCCGAGGTGGTGCGCGAGCTGCCCCGCTACCTCGCCGGGCTCCCGGCCGGCCCCTCCTTCGAGGAGCTGCTGGCACAGGTGGCCTCCCCCGACGTCCGCGGGGCGCTGGAGCACGCGGTCGGCGAGCCGGTCACCGACGAGGTGCTGCGTGAGTGCCTGGCCCTGCGCGACGAGCTGCGCGAGGCCTACCGCCGGGTGCTGCAGCCCGAGGACGGCCCTCTGGACGCGCTGGTCTACCCGACGGTCCCGCTGCCCGCCCCGCCGCTGGGCGACGACGTCACCACCGACCTGGCCGGGCGCGAGGTGCCGGTCTTCGCGACCACCGTGCAGAACACCGCACCCGGTTCCACGGCCGGCATGCCCGCGGTCTCGCTGCCCTGTGGGCAGACCGGTGCGGGCCTGCCGGTGGGCCTGTCGCTGGAGGGGCTGCCCGACGGGGACAGCGCCCTGCTGGCCGTGGCGCGCCGGGTGGAGCAGCTGCTGTCCTGAGCCGCCGGGTCAGGGCAGCAGGGCGGCCCGCAGCGTGAGCGCCAGCCACCCGCCGTAGCGCCGCCAGCCCCAGCCCCGGGTGACCGCGAGCCGCACCGCGACCTCCGGCGCGGTGACCGCCCACAGCACGTCGGCCGCCTCGTCCAGGTCGACCCCCGGGCGGAGCCACCCGGCCGCGGCCAGGTGCTCGGCCACCCGCCGCGTGCCGGTGGCCCGCTCGGCGTCGATGGTGGCCACCCAGGCCCGCACGGCAGGTTCGCCGGCCCCGGCCTGGGACAGCACCACCGCCGACAGCGGCGCGGCGCGCTCGGCCAGCTGCCGGCCGAGATCGGCGTAGGCGTCCAGCAGCTCGCCCGGGTCGGTCATCGCCCGCATGGCGGCGACCTGGGCCCGCTCGGCGATCGTCACCGGCTCGTCGTCGCCGGCGACGGCGCGGTCGTACACGGCCTTGAGCAGCGCGGCCTTGCCACCGACGGTGTTGTAGACCGTCTGGAGGCTGACCCCGGCGCCGTCGGCCACCGCCTGCACGGTGGTGCCCGCCCAGCCCACCGCGATGAAGGAGTCGTGCGCGGCGCCCAGCACCCGGGCCCGGGTCAGGGCCGCCTGCTGGGTCCGCAACGAGGGCTTGTCCGGCGCGGGCACGAGGGCCACACTACTCAGTGGAGCGATGCTCCAATGAGTGGAGCGTGACCACACCGACGCAGCGAGGAACCGACGATGGACCCGACCCGCACCCTGCCCGAGAGCGCCTCACCGGCGCTGGCCAGCATCGCCGCCATGGCCGGAGGAGACCTCGCGGACTTCCACGCCTGCGTCGCCCCCGGCGCGGTCAACCGGGAGTCGCAGGCCGAACCACCGGCGTGCCGGGTCCCCGGCCCCGAGGGCTTCCTGGCCTCGGCGCTCTGGCTGCGCGCCGCCTTCGCGGACCTGCGGTGGGAGGTCGAGGACGTGGCGGTCTCCACGGGCACCGCGGCGGTCTCCTGCCGGATGGAGGGCCGCCAGCAGGGGCCGTTCGCCGTGCACCGGGCGGACGGGTCGGTCGAGCAGGCCTTCCCGTCCCGGGGCCGGACGTTCGCGGTCGCACAGACGCACTGGTTCCGGGTGGCGGACGGTCTGGTCACCGAGCACTGGGCGGTCCGCGACGACCTCGGACTGGCCCGGCAACTGGGCTGGGTGCCGCCGAGCCCGGTCTACCTGCTGCGCATGGCTCGCGCCCGTCGCGAGGCACACCGGGCCGCCCTCCGCGTGTGACGTGACCGGCGCCAGCGAGCGGTTGCGTTCCGCAACGCGCACCCTGGACGCGATGTCCACCTCCCCGCACGCCGACCGATGACCGAGTGGCTGCTCCTGCTGGCCGCGGTGGTGCTCACCGTGCTCACCGGGTTCTTCGTCGCCGCCGAGTTCTCCTTCACCACCGTCGACCGCGGACAGGCCCGCGAGGCGGCCGATGAGGGACGGCGGGGTGCGGCCGGCGTCGTCGAGGCGCTCAAGGGCCTGTCCACCCAGCTGTCGGCGGCCCAGCTCGGGATCACGCTGACCACCTTGCTGGTCGGCTTCCTGGCCGAGCCGGCCATCGGCGGACTGCTCGAGGGCCCGCTGGAGTCGGTCGGGCTCTCCGGCGGCGCGGCCACCGCGGTCTCGGTGTTCCTCGGGATCGCCCTGGCCACCACGCTGCAGATGCTGCTGGGCGAGCTCGGCCCCAAGAACCTGGCGATCGCCAGCCCGCTGGCGGTGGCGGGCGCCGTCGCCCCCGGCATGCGGGCCTTCACCCGGGTCTTCGGCCTCCCGGTGCGGGGGCTGCAGCGGCTGGCCAACGCCATCGTCCGGTCGCTGGGCTTCGAGCCCCGCGAAGAGCTCGACGACGCCCGCGGCGCCGGCGAGCTGGCCGCCGTCGCCCGGCGCAGCGCCGAGGAGGGCGACCTGTCCCCCACCGCCGCGCGGCTGCTGGACCGCTCGCTGGGCCTGCGCGACAAGTACGCCACCGACGTGATGACCCCGCGGACCCGGCTGGTCACCCTGCCCGACACCGCGACCGCCGCCGAGGTCATCTCCGCCGCGGTCGCCTCGGGCAACAGCCGCTTCCCGGTCTGGCACACCGACCTGGACGACGTCACCGGGCTGGTGCACGTCAAGCAGGCCGTCGCCGTCCCCGAGGCCGAGCGCGACACCCGCACCGCCGGCGAGCTGGCCCGCCCGGTGCTCGCCGTCCCCAGCGCGCTGCACCTGGACCCGCTGCTGGACCTGCTGCGCGAGGAGGGCCTGCAGCTCGCCCTCGTCGTCGACGAGTGGGGCGCGACGCACGGCATCGTGACCCTGGAGGACATCGTGGAGGAGCTGGTAGGGGAGATCACCGACGAGACCGACCGGCCGCTGCGCCAGCTGCGCCGCCGCGGCGAGGACGGCTGGGAGGTCTCCGGCCTGCTGCGCCCCGACGAGGTCCGTGAGCGGACCGGCATCGCCGTCCCCGAGGGGCGGTACGAGACGGTCGCCGGGTTCCTCACCCAGCGGCTGGCCCGGCTGCCCGTGCAGGGCGACACCGTGGACGTCGAGGGCCACCGGCTGACCGTGGCCGGCCTGGAGGGCCGCCGGGTGGCGCTGCTGCACGCCGACCCGCTGCCCCGCCCCGACGACGAGGACGACCTCGCCGCCCGTCAGCACGAGGTCTCCCGGGAGGTGGCGCAGGCATGAGCGACGTGCTGGCCCTGGCGGTGCTGGTGGCCCTGCTGCTGGGCAACGCGTTCTTCGTGGCCGCCGAGTTCGCCCTGGTCTCGGCCCGGGTCGACCAGATCGAACCCCGGGCCGCCGCCGGGTCGGCGAGGGCCCGGAGGACGCTGGCCGCGATGCGGAACGTGTCGCAGATGATGGCCGGCGCCCAGCTGGGCATCACGCTGTGCTCGCTGGGCCTGGGCGCGGTCGGCGAGCCCGCCGTGGCGCACCTGATCGAGGTGCCGCTGGAGGCCCTGGGCGCCCCCGAGCAGCTGCTGCACCCGATCGCGCTGGTCGTCGCGCTGTCGATCGTGACCGTGCTGCACATGGTGCTGGGCGAGATGGTGCCCAAGAACATCACCATCGCCGGCCCGGACCGCGCGGCGATCGCCCTCGGACCGCCGATGGCGAAGGTCGTCACGGTGCTCAAGCCGCTCATCTGGTTCTTCAACACCACGGCCAACGGGTTCGTCCGGCTGTTCGGGGTCACCCCCACCGACGAGGTGTCGGCCAGCTTCGACAGCACCGAGATCCGCTCGATGATCACCCAGTCGCGCAGCCAGGGGCTGCTCGGCGAGGAGGTCAGCGAGCTGGCCACCGGGGCGCTCACCTTCGAGACCCACGACGCCCGTTCGGTGCTGCTGCCCTCGGCCTCGCTGGTCACCGTGCCGCGGGACGCCACGCCGCGGGACCTGGAGGCCGTCGTCGCCGAGCACGGCTTCAGCCGCTACCCGGTGTGCGCCCCCGACGGCGGCTGGGCCGGGTACGTGCACGTCAAGGACGTGCTGGGGACGCCGGACCGGGACGCCCCCTTCCCCGACGAGGCACTGGAGCACTTCGTGGAGCTGTCGGTCGACGAGCCGCTGCCCGAGGTGCTGCAGGCGATGCGGGAGGCGGGCGTGCACCTGGGCCGGGTGGTCTCCGACGGCGAGGTGGTCGGCGTCGTCGCCCTGGAGGACGTGCTCGAGCAGCTCATCGGCGACGTCCGGGACGCCGCCGTGGACCCCCCGGTCGTCGTCGCGGGGTCCGGGGCCGGGGGACGCTGATCCGGCGGGCAGGATGAGGACGTGGACTCCCCTGCTCTGTCCCCCGAGATCACCAGCCGCTGGCAGGCCCGGTTCCGCGCGCCACGGGTGAGCCTGCCCGACTGGGCCGAGGACGCACCGCAGCGCTCGCTGTTCGCCTCCGACGTCAGCGGCGTCGTCGAGCAGTACACCTGGGACCGGGACACCGGCGCGCAGCGCCAGGTCACCGACCGGCCCAACGGCACCCTGATGGCCACCCTGAGCCCGGACGGCGAGCAGGTGTGGTGGTTCGCCGACACCGACGGCGACGAGTTCGGCGTCTGGCGCACCCAGCCCTTCACCGGCGGCGAGGACGTCGTCGCCGTCCCCGAGGTGGGCCCGGCGTACCCGGCGGGTCTGGAGATCGGGCGCACCCTGACCGCGATCGGCCGCTCGACCGACGACGGCAGCGAGCTGTGGGTCGCCCCGCACGGGGCCACCCCGCGGGTGGTCTACCGGACACCGGACACCGCCTCGGTCGACGCGCTGTCCCGCGACGAGGACCGGCTGGTGCTCTCGCACTCCGAGCACGGCGACCCCCGCTACCCCGCGCTGCGGGTGCTCGACGTCGCCGCCCTGCCCGGTGAGGACTGCCAGACCGAGGCCGACAGCCCGTGGGTGGTGGCCGAGAAGTGGGACGGCGAGGGCCTGGGCCTGCACGCGCTGGGCTTCTCCCCCGTGCCCGGTGACCTCCGGCTGCTGGTGGGCCACGAGCGCCGCGGCCGCGAGGAGCTGCTGCTGTGGGACCTGGCCGACGACGCCGAGACCGAGGTGGTCCTGGACCTGCCCGGCGACGTCACCGCCGGCTGGTACCCCGACGGCTCGGCACTGCTGGTCGGGCACGACCACGCCGCGCGCAGCGAGCTGTACCGCTACGACCTGACCACCGGCACCCTGACCCAGCTGGACACCCCGCGCGGCGTCGTCCGCGGTGCCACCGCCCGCCCCGACGGCTCGGTGGAGCTGGCCTGGTCCTCCTCCGAACGGCCCCCCGTGATCCGCCGGGCCGACGGCCCGGTCGTGCTGGCCGCCCCCGGCGACGAGCCCCCGGCCGCCTACCCGGTCGAGGACCGCTGGGTGCCCGGCCCCGGCGGCGACGTGCACTCGCTGCTGGTCCGGCCGGCCGGTGAGGGCCCCTTCGCCACCGCCTTCCTGGTGCACGGTGGCCCGGAGTCCGCCGACGACGACTCCTACCGCGCCCGGCGGGCCGCCTACGTCGACGCCGGGTACGCCGTCGTGCACGTCAACTACCGCGGGTCCTCCGGCTACGGCAGCGCCTGGCGGGACGCGCTCACCGGCCGGCCGGGCCTCACCGAGCTCGAGGACGTCGCCGCCGTCTACGACGCGCTGGTCGCCGAGGGCGTCGTCGACCCGGCCCGGGCGCTGCTGTCGGGCGGGTCGTGGGGCGGCTTCCTCACCCTGCTGGGGCTGGGCACCCAGCCCGACCGGTGGGCCGCCGGCATCGCCGAGGTGCCGGTGGCGGACTACCTGGCCGCCTACGAGGACGAGATGGAGGGCCTGCGGGCCTACGACCGGGCGCTGTTCGGCGGGTCACCGGAGGAGGTCCGCGAGGTGTACGTCCGGTCCTCCCCGCTGACCTACGTCGACGCCGTCACCGCGCCGGTGCTCGTCGTCGCCGGGGCCAACGACCCGCGCTGCCCGATCCGGCAGATCGACAACTACCTCGCGGCACTCGAGGCCGGCGGCAAGGACCACGAGGTCTACCGCTTCGACGCCGGCCACGGGTCGCTGGTCATCGAGGAGACCATCCGCCAGGTCGAGGTGGCGCTGTCCTTCGCCCTGCGGCACGTCGCGCCCTGAGACCCGGGGCGTGGGTCGGGGTACCCGATCCACGCCCCTGGCGCGGGGCTCAGGCCTGGGCGGCGATGAGCTCGGCGATCTGCACGGTGTTGAGGGCCGCGCCCTTGCGCAGGTTGTCGTTGGAGACGAACAGGGCCAGCCCGTTGGGGCCGTCCTGCCGGACCCGGCCGACGTAGGAGGGGTCGTTGCCCGCGGCCTGCAACGGCGTGGGGACGTCGACCAGCTCGACGCCGGGGGCGCCGGTCAGCAGCTCGCGGGCGCGCTGCACGGTGAGCTCACGCTGGAACTCCAGGTTGAGCGACAGCGAGTGGCCGGTGAAGACCGGCACGCGGACGCAGGTGCCGGAGACCCGCAGGTCCGGGATGCCGAGGATCTTGCGGGACTCGTTGCGGAGCTTCTGCTCCTCGTCGGTCTCCCACGAGCCGTCGTCGACGACGGAGCCGGCCATCGGCAGCACGTTGAACGCGATCGGCGCGACGTAGACGGCCGGGTCGGGGAAGGCGAGCGCCGACCCGTCGTAGGCCAGCCGGTCGGCGTCGGCGACGACGGCCCGGGCCTGCCCGTGCAGCTCCCGGACGCCGGCGACGCCGGACCCGGAGACGGCCTGGTAGGTCGAGGCGATGATCCGGACCAGGCCGGCCTCGTCGTGCAGGGGCTTGAGCACCGGCATCGCGGCCATGGTGGTGCAGTTCGGGTTGGCGATGATCCGGCCCTCGCCGGCCAGCGCGATGTCACCCGGGTTGACCTCGCTGCAGACCAGCGGGATGGCCGGGTCCTTGCGGAACGCCGAGCTGTTGTCGATGACCGTCACGCCGGCCGCGGCGAAGCGCGGGGCCTGGGCACGCGAGGTGGTGGCGCCGGCGGAGAACAGCGCGACGTCCAGCCCCGTGGGGTCGGCGGTCGAGGCGTCCTCGACGGTGATCTCGCCGTCGCCCCAGGGCAGGGTGGTGCCGGCCGAGCGCGCGGAGGCGAAGAACCGGATCGAGGCCAGCGGGAAGTCCCGCTCGGCCAGGATCTGCCGCATCGCGACGCCGACCTGCCCGGTCGCGCCGACGACGCCCAGGTGCAGCGGGCGGCTCATCGTCCGGTACCCCCGTAGACCACGGCCTCGACGTCGGAGCCCAGCTCGAAGGCGTCGTGCACCGCGCGGACGGCGAGGTCCACGTCGGCGTCCCGGCAGACGACGGAGATGCGGATCTCCGAGGTGCTGATCAGCTCGAGGTTGACCCCGGCGTCGGCCAGCGCGCCGAAGAACTTGGCCGAGACGCCCGGGTGCGAGCGCATACCGGCACCGACCAGCGAGACCTTGCCGATGTGCTGGTCGAAGACGACGTCGGTGAAGCCGACGGTGTTCTTCACCTTCTCCAGTGCGGCGAGCGCGGTGGGCCCGTCGCTCTTGGGCAGGGTGAAGGAGATGTCGGCGAGCTTGGTGGCCGACGTCGACACGTTCTGCACGATCATGTCGATGTTGATCTCGGCGTCGGCCAGCACGCGGAACAGCTGGGCCGCCTCGCCGGGCCGGTCCGGGACGCCGTAGACCGTGATCTTGCCTTCGCTCCGGTCGTGCGCGACGCCGGAGATGATGGCCTGTTCCACCGTGAGGTCCTCCATCGAACCGGACACCGTGGTGCCGGGGAGCTGGGAGTAGGAGCTGCGGACGTGCACCGGGATGTTGTAGCGGCGGGCGTACTCGACGCACCGCAACATGAGGACCTTCGCCCCGCAGGCGGCGAGCTCCAGCATCTCCTCGTAGGTGACGGTGTCCAGCCGTCGGGCGTTGGGGACGATCCGCGGGTCGGCGGTGAAGACGCCGTCCACGTCGGTGTAGATCTCGCAGACGTCGGCGTGCAGCGCGGCCGCGACCGCGACCGCGGTCGTGTCCGAACCGCCGCGACCCAGCGTGGTGATGTCCTTGGTGTCCTGGCTGACGCCCTGGAACCCGGCGACGATGACGATCGAGCCCTCGTCCAGGGCCGACCGCAACCGGCCCGGCGTGACGTCGATGATCCGCGCCTTGCCGTGGCTGGACGTGGTGATCACCCCGGCCTGCGAGCCGGTGAACGACCGCGCCTGGTAGCCGTGCACGGAGATGGCGATCGCCAGCAGCGCCATCGAGATGCGCTCACCCGCGGTCAGCAGCATGTCCAGCTCGCGACCCGGCGGGTCGGGGGTGATCTGGGAGGCCTGGTCCAGCAGGTCGTCGGTCGTGTCGCCCATCGCGGACACCACCACGACGACGTCGTGGCCGGCGCGCTTGGCCTGCACGACCCGCTCGGCCACGCGCTTGACACGCTCCGCGTTGGCGACGGAGGAACCGCCGTACTTCTGAACGACCAGGGCCACGGGGCCGCAGCCTACCGTCGGCGGGCTGCGGACCAGCGCCGACGGGCTCGCGGTGGTGTGATCACCGGGTGCCCCGAGACCACGAGGACGTCGACCACTGGCTGCTGACCACCGCCGAGCGTGACAACCCGGCGACCGCCATCCCGGCCTGGACGGCCGGGAACCTGGCCGAACCGCTGGTGCACGGCGCCGCCTACTTCGACCGGCTGGTCGACGCCGTCGAGGACCTGGGCCCCGGTGACCACCTGTTCTTCACCGACTGGCGCGGCGACCCGGGGCAGAAGCTGCGACCGGACGGCCCGACCGTGGACCAGCTGTTCTCCCGGGCGGCCCGGCGCGGGGTCTGCGTCCGCGGGTTGGTCTGGCGCTCGCACTGGGACGGGCTGAGCTTCTCCAAGGAGCAGAACGCCAGCCTGGACCGCGAGCTGGAGGAGGACGGTGCGGTCGTCGTCCGGGACCAGCGGGTGCGCCGGATGGGCAGCCACCACCAGAAGCTGGTGCTCTGCCGGCACCCCGGGGACCCCTCGCGCGACGTCGCCTTCGCCGGTGGCATCGACCTGGGCAACACCCGCCGGGACGACGCCGAGCACCTCGGCGACCCCCAGCCCCAGGACATGTCCGACGCCTACGGCGACACCCCGCCCTGGCACGACGTCCAGTTGCAGCTGCGCGGGCCCGTCGTCGGCGTGCTGGACGACTGCTTCCGGGAGCGCTGGGACGACCCGACCAGCCCGGCCTCGGAGAACCCGGTGGCCTGGCTGCACGACAAGACCCTGCAGTGGCTGGGCCGCAACCAGATGGACCCCACCCCGCTCCCGGAGCAGCCGCCGGCGCCCCCGGAGTGCGGGCCGCACGTGGTGCAGACGCTGCGCACCTACCCGAAGGTCTGGCCGCCCTTCCCGTTCGCCCCGGAAGGCGAGCGGTCGATCGCCCGCGGCTACACCAAGGCGCTGACCCGGGCGCGACGGCTGGTCTACCTGGAGGACCAGTACCTGTGGTCCACCGACATCGCCGACCACCTGGCCTCCTCGCTGCGCGAGCACGAGACGTTGCAGCTGGTCGTCGCCGTGCCCCGGGTGCCCGACCAGCAGGGCGCCTTCTCCGAGCGGCCCCAGCAGCACGGCCAGGGCCAGGCGATGCAGCTGCTGCAGGAGGCGGCCCCGGGCCGGGTGCACGTGTTCGACCTGGAGAACCACGAGGGCACGCCGGTCTACGTGCACGCCAAGGTCTGCGTCGTGGACGACGTCTGGGCCGAGGTCGGCAGCGACAACATGAACCGCCGCTCCTGGACCCACGACAGCGAGCTGTCCAACGCCGTGCTGGACCCCACCCAGGACCCCCGCGAGCCCCGCGACCCGGCCGGCCTGGGCGACGGCGCCCGCACCTTCGCCCGGGACCTGCGCCTGGAACTGGCCCGGGAGCACCTGGACCGCGAGGACGACGAGGGACTGGTCGACCCCGACGAGTTCGTGGCCGCCTGCGTGGCGTCGGCCGACGCGCTGGAGGCCTGGTACGCCGGTGGGCGGGTGGGGCCGCGGCCGCCCGGCCGGATCCGACCGCACCGCCGTCCCGAGCTGACCCGGGTGGAACGTCTGTGGGCCACGCCGCTGTACCGGCTGGTGCACGACCCCGACGGCCGGCCGATCCGGCTGCGCCGGAGCCATTCCTTCTGATCGGTTGCGCGACGAAACCGCAGGCCAGAGGCTCGTTCGAGGTGCGTGAGAGGTCAACTTCCGCCACACTGGGTCGGTAGGGCCGTCCCGGTCCGCGGGTGGTGGTCCACTGCGACAGGAGCTGGTGTGCGCCGACGTCACCGCGTCCCCGGCCGCCGCCGGTGAGCCTGGTCGTCGCGCTCGGCGTCCTCCTCGGGCTCGCCCTGCTGGCACCGCTGTTGGTCCGTGTCCTGGGCCGCAACGCCGGGTACGCGCTCGCCGCCGGCTTCCTCGCGGTCGCCGCGCTGCTGGTCTCCTCCGCGCCCACCGTCCTGGCAGATCGCACGGTCGACTGGGAGGCCGGGTGGATCCCCTCGCTGGGGGTCTCGCTCGCGCTGCGCCTGGACGGCGTCTCCCTGGTCTTCAGCCTGGTCGCCCTCGTCGTCGGTGCGCTGGTGATGGCCTACTGCACCCGCTACGTCAGCGAGGCCGTCGCCCGCGGCCCGGTCTACCCGCTGCTGGCCCTCTTCGCCGCCGCGATGGTCGGTCTGGTGCTGGCCGACGACCTGGTGCTGCTCTACGTGTTCTGGGAGGTCACCACCCTCTGCTCGTTCGCGCTGGTGTCGACCGCGGGCGCTGCGGCGGCGCGGCCCGGCAGGCAGGCGCTGGTGGTCACCGTGGCGGGCGGGCTGGCACTGCTGGTCGCCGTCGTCCTCCTGACCCTGGCCACCGGCACCACCCGCTTGTCCGCGGTGCTCGCCGCCCCCGAGGTGGTGCTGGACAGCCCCTACGCCGTCCCGATCGCGGCGTGCGTCGCACTGGCCGCCTTCACCAAGAGCGCCCAGTTCCCCTTCCAGTCCTGGCTGCCCGGCGCGATGGTCGCGATGACGCCGGTGAGCGCCTACCTGCACGCCGCGACCATGGTGAAGGCCGGCATCTACCTGCTGATCCGGGTCAGCCCGCTCTTCGCCGACCAGACCGCCTGGTCGGCCGCGCTGATCTCGGTCGGGCTGACGACGGCCCTGCTGGGTGCGGTCCAGGCACTGCGCGAGCACGACCTCAAGGGCATGCTGGCCCGCTCCACGGTCAGCCAGCTCGGCCTGCTGGTCGCCGTCATCGGCGTGGGGACGTCGACCGCGCTGGCCGCGGCGCTGCTGCACACGGTGGCGCACGCCCTGTTCAAGGCCACCCTCTTCATGCTGGTCGGGATCGTCGACCACGAGACCGGCAGCCGGGACATCCGTGAGCTCTCCGGGCTGCGCCGGGTCATGCCGTGGACGGCGGCCGCCACCGGGATCGCCGCGCTGTCGATGGCCGGGGTGCCCCCGATGCTCGGGTTCGTCAGCAAGGAGTACCTCTTCATGGGGCTGCTCTCCGCCGACGTCACGCCCTGGGCCGGGCCGGTCGCGGGCGCCCTGGCGGTCACCGCCTCCGCGCTGACGTTCGCCTACGGGGCGCGCATCGTCCACGGTGCGTTCGGCGGCCCGGTCGCTCAGCCCGACCTCTACGACCCGCGGCCCTCCTTCCTGGCCCCGGCCGTCGTGGCCGCTGCGGCCGGGGTGCTGCTGGGCCCCACGGTGTCGCTGCTGGACCCGGTGATCGACTCGGCCACCACCGACGCGCTGCCCGGCTCCACCCCGCCCTCGGTCTACGCCTGGCACGGGCTGAGCCCCGAGCTCGCGATGTCGGTGGTCACGGTGGTCCTGGGGCTGCTGCTGTTCTGGCAGCGCGACCGGGTGGACGACGCCCTGCAACGCCTCCGGCTGCCTGACGGCCGGGGCCTGTTCGACCGCGCCCACGCCGGACTGCTCGCCGTGGGCGGCCGGGTGGGCGCCCTCGACCGGGCCGGCTCGCTGGCCGCGCACCTGGCCCGCCCGCTGCTGGCCGTCGTCGCGCTGGGAGCCGCCGGAACCGTCCTCCTCGGGCCGCTCGCCCCGGCCGGGGACGCCGGCGACCCCGGACGCTGGCTGGTGGCCGGGCTGCTGGCGGTCTCGGTGGTGGGGATGGCCCTCGCCCGGCGGACTCTCGCGCTGGTGGCCCTGGTCGGGGTGGCCGGGCTCCTCGTGGCGCTGTGGCTGCTGCTCTTCGGTGCCCTCGACGTGGCGATCACGCTGCTGCTGGTCGAGGTGCTCACCGCCGTCGTGCTGGTGCTGGTGCTGCGCGGGCGCCCGGTTCGGCTGCCCGACCCCGGCCCGCGCCGGCTGCCCACCGCCGTGCTGGCCCTCGCCATCGGGCTGGTCGCGGCCGGCGCCACCGCGGCCCTGACCGGGCGGCGGGGGCTGTCGGACGCCGGTGCGTTCTACCTGGACCGGGCGCAGGAGCTGACCGGCGGCACCAACGTGGTGAACACCGTGCTGGTCGACTTCCGCGGGCTGGACACCCTGCTGGAGTCCGTCGTGGTCGGGGTGGCAGCCCTGGGCCTGCTGCTGCTGGGCACCACCGCCACCACCCGCACCGCCCGCGGGGACACCGACGACGTCCTGCTGCGGGTCGGCACCCGGGTGCTCGCCCCCGGGATGCTGGCCCTGTCGGCTTGGTTGCTGTGGCGCGGGCACGACGAGCCCGGCGGTGGCTTCATCGCCGCCCTGGTGGCCGGCATCGCCGTCGCCCTGCGGCACCTGGCGACCGGCGTCGTCCCGAGCAGCCGGTGGCTGCGACCGCGGGTGCTGGTCGGCGCCGGTGCGGTGCTGGCCGTGGGCACCGGACTGGTCCCGCTGCTGGCCGGGGACGCCCTGCTCACCCCCTTCGACACCCCGGTGGGGATCAGTTCCGCCCTGCTCTTCGACGTCGGCGTCTGGCTGATGGTGCTGGCCCTGGTGGTCGCCGTCGTGCAGTCGCTGGGGTCCCACCCCCGAGCCGAGACCGAGACCGTGGAGGCCCCCGTGTCCGCTGAGCGGAGCGCCGCGTGAGCCCCGCGGTCGTCGTCGGCGTGCTCGTCGCCGGTGGGGTCTTCCTGCTGCTGCAGCGCGGCCTGCTGCGGGTCGTCCTGGGGTTCGTGCTGCTCGGTCACGCGATGGTCGTGCTCGTCCTGGCCGCCGGCGGGGACCGGGGCGGCTTCGCGCTGCCCGGCAACGGGGCCGGCGAGCCCGCCGACCCGCTCCCCCAGGCCTTCGTGCTCACCGCGGTGGTCATCGCCTTCGCCGTCACCGTCTACCTGCTCGGCCTGCTGCGAGCCGGGTCCGGAGACCTCGGCGACGACGACGCCCGGGGTCCCTCGTGAGCGCGCTGCTCGTCGCCCCGGTCGCCCTGCCGCTGGTCGCGGCCGCTGTCCTGCTGCTGCTCCCCCGCTCGGCCGCGCTGGGCCGGGTGGTGGGCATCGGGAGCACCGCGCTGGTCGTCGTCGCCGCGGCCGTCCTGCTGGTCCGCACCCTCACCGGCGAGGTGCCGGTCGTACAGGTCGGCGGCTGGCCCGCCGGCATCGCCGTCGTGCTGGCACTGGACGCGTTCGGCGCGCTGGTGCTGCTGCTCACCGCGGCGGTCACCCTGCTCGGGCTGGTCTACGCCATCGGGACCGGGGAGGACCGCGAACACACCTTCACCCCGCTGGTGCTGGTGATGAGCGCCGGGGTCTCCGGCGCGCTGTCCACCGCCGACCTGTTCAACCTCTTCGTCTTCGTCGAGGTCGTCCTGATCCCCAGTTACGTGCTGCTCGGGCTCGCCGGTCGGCGCCAGCGGGTCGCCGGCGCCCGGCTCTACGTGAGCATCAACCTGCTGGCCTCCACCCTCTTCCTGGGCGGCATCGGGCTGCTCTACGGCGTCACCGGCACCGTGCAGCTGGGCGAGCTGGCCGGGGTCGCGGCCGGCAGCGTGCCCGCAGCGCTGGCCGCGAGCGTGGTGCTGCTGGCGATGGCGGTCAAGTCCGCCGTCGTCCCGCTGCACAGCTGGCTGCCCGGCTCGTACTCCGTCGCCGGGCCCGCCGTCACCGTGCTGTTCTCCGGGCTGCTCACCAAGGTCGGGCTCTACGCCCTCTTCCGGCTCTACTCGGTGCTCTTCGACGGTGACCCGCGCTTCCTGTGGGTGCTGCTGGCCGTCGCCGTGCTGACCATGGTCGTGGGCGTGCTGTCCGCGGTCGGCTCCAGCGCGGTGCGCCCGGTGCTCACCTCGCACATGGTCAGCCAGATCGGCTACGTGCTGGTCGGGCTCGGGCTGTCGACCGCCGCCGGACTCGCTGCGGCCACGTTCTTCCTGGTCCAGTACGTACTGGTCAAGGCCGCGCTGTTCATGGTCGGTGGCGCCGTCGAGGTGCGGTACGGCACAGACGTGCTCGACCAGCTCGGCGGCGGCCTGGTGCACCGCGAGCGCTGGCTGGCCGTCGCCTTCGCCGGTTCCGCCCTGGCGCTGGTCGGCATCCCCCCGACGTCGGGCTTCGTGGCCAAGCTCCAGCTCGCCTCGGCCGCGGCCGCCGACGGACCCTGGTGGGTGCTGCTGGCCGTCGTCGCGGTGAGCCTGGTGACGCTGGTGTCGATGCTGAAACTGTGGAACGGCGTCTTCTGGGGCTCGCCCGACGGTGCTCCCGAGCGCGAGACGGGTGGGTCGGTCGCCGTCGCCACCCGGACGGCGAGCTGGACGCTGGTCGGCCCGCCGCTGCTGCTGGCCGGTGCAGCGCTCGTGCTCGGCATCTGGGCCGAGCCGCTGCTGGCCGCGGCGACCGTCGCCGGTGAGCAGCTGGCCGACCCCACGGCCTGGGTCTCGGCGGTGACCGGACGATGAGGCTGTGGCACGTGGCGTCCTTCGTCGCCGTGTACCTGGGTCGGTTCCTGACCGCGAACGTCCGGGTCGCCGGGCAGGTGCTCCGGCCCCGCCTGACCCTGGAGCCGGTGGTCGTGGACCACCGGCTGCGCTGCCGCACCGACGCCGAGGTGGCCTCGTTCGTCGCCCTGGTCGGACTCACCCCCGGCTCGCTGGTCGTCGACCGGCGGGACGGCGTCCTCACCGTGCACGCGATGCACGCCACCGACCCCGCGGACGAGCTCGCCTCGCTGCGCGACCTGGAGGACCGGATGCTCACCGCCTGGCGCGGGACGGGAGGCGACGCGTGATCGCCCAGGACCTGGTGCTCGACGGCGCGCTGGTGCTGCTGGCGCTGTGCCTGCTGGTGGCCGCGGTGCGGGCCGTCGTCGGGCCGACCGACGCCGACCGGGTGCTCGCCGTGGACTTCGGGTTCCTGGTCACCCTGTGCGCGGTGGCCCTGCTCGCCGTCCGGCTGCAGACCCCGGCACTGCTGGACCTGGTGCTGATCGGCACGCTGGTCGGCTTCCTGGCCACCGTGGCGCTGGCCCGGCTCGTGGTCGGACGGTCCCGATGAGCGTGCAGACCGTGCTCGGTGACGTCCTGCTGCTGACCGGCGTGCTGCTGATGCTGGTCGCCGGCATCGGCCTCGTCCGCTTGCCCGACGTCTACAACCGCACCAACGCCGTCGCGAAGGCCGGCGGGCTGGGCCTGGTCATGGTGCTGCTCGGCGTGGTCGTGCTGGACCCCGGTCCAGCCGCAGTGGTCGTACTGCTGCTGTCGATCGCGCTGCAGCTGTTCACCGTGCCCATCGCCGGTTTCGAGATCGGCCAGGCGGCGCGGCTGTCCGGTGCCCCCTTCGCCCCGGGCACCCGGGTCTCAGCCGACCGTGCGGGCCTCCCGGACGGCGAACCCGGCAGCACCGACGACGGTGACCGGTAGGCAGAACCAGAGCAGCACGAGGCTGAACGGGCCGACCGCGTCGTGGTCGGCGGAGTCCAGCACCAGGTAGGCGGTGTAGGCCACGAACCAGGCCAGCAGCACCGCCCCCTCGGACCGGCTGACGCGCGACCCGGTGTAGAGCACCACGGTCAGCGCGAGGGTCGCCGCGATCATCACCGGGACGTCGAAGCGCACGGCCGCCGGGTCGACCGCGATCCCCCCGGGCACCAGCAACGCCGGGACGCCCAGCACGAGGCCGAGGTTGGCCACGTTGCTGCCCACGACGTTGCCGACCGCCAGCTGGGTGTCGCCCTTGAGCGCGGCCACCACCGCAGTGGTGATCTCGGGCATCGCCGTGCCGATCGCCACGACGGTCAACCCGATCACCAGGTCGCTGAGGCCGAGCGAGGCGGCGATCTCGCTGGCGCTGTCGACCAGCCAGCGGGCACCGAGCACCAGCAGCCCGACGCCGACCAGCACCGAGACGCCGTCCCGCAGCGGCCGACGGGGAGCCTCCTCCGTCGTCGCCGCCTCACTGTCCGCCCGCCGTCCCCGGACCACCGACAGCGCCAGGTAGCCGACCAGTCCGACCACCAGCAGGGCGCCGTCCAGGCGGCCCAGCTCGTCGTCCAGACCCAGCACGAGCAGCAGGACCGCCAGGCCCAGGGCGACCGGCAGGTCGAAGCGCAGCAGCGTCCGCGCCCCGGACTGCGGGCGGATCAGGGCGGCGACCGCCAGCACCAGCAGGATGTTGACGGTGTTGCTGCCCACCGCGTTGCCGACCGCCAGGCCGGGCGACCCCGACAGCGTCGCGTCGACGGACACCGCGAGCTCCGGGGCCGACGTGGCCGTCGCCACCAGGGTCGCGCCGACGACCAGCGGGGAGACCCCCAGCGCCCGACCCAGCCCACTCGCCCCACGGACCAGCAGCTCACCGCCCGCCACCAGCAGGACCAGGCCCGCGACCAGCAGGAAGACCGTCACACCGGTGATCCTCACATCCCGCGGCGCCGACGCTGCTACCGTGTCCGACGTGCGCGGCAGCCTCCTCCTTACGTGCCGCGGCGAGGCCCTCTCCTAGGTCGGCTCCCTCGCCGCGGTGATCGCGCGTGTCTCCACCGCGCTGCCGGACCACACACCACGGCACACCCGGAGAGCAGACCCATGAGCACCCACCCGCACACCCGCAACACCCAGCAGCCCTCGCCGATGCCGATCGGCAAGTACGGGCCGTTCACCGGCGTCGAGTTGCCCGACCGCACCTGGCCGGCCGCGACCACCACCGCCGCGCCCCGCTGGTGCGCCGTCGACCTGCGCGACGGCAACCAGGCGCTGATCGACCCGATGACCCCCGACCGCAAGCGGCGCATGTTCGAGCTGTTGGTCGGGATGGGTTACAAGGAGATCGAGGTCGGGTTCCCGGCCGCCAGCCAGACCGACTTCGACTTCGTCCGGCAGCTGATCGACGAGGGGCTGATCCCCGACGACGTCACCATCCAGGTGCTGACCCAGGCCCGCGACGAGCTGATCGAGCGGACCTTCGAGTCCCTGGTCGGCGCCAAGCAGGCGATCGTGCACCTCTACAACTCGACCTCCACGCTGCAGCGCCGGGTCGTGTTCAACAGCGACAAGGCCGGCATCGTCGACATCGCCGTCCACGGCGCCCGACTGGTCCGCAAGCTGGCCGAGGGCATGCCCGAGACCGAGATCCGCTACGAGTACTCCCCCGAGTCCTTCACCGGGACCGAGCTGGAGTTCGCCGTCGAGATCTGCGACGCCGTCACCGACGTCTGGGAGCCCACCCCGGACAACCCGACGATCCTCAACCTGCCGGCGACCGTCGAGATGGCCGAGCCGACCGTCTACGCCGACCAGATCGAGTGGATGCACCGCCACCTGGGCCGCCGGGACTCCGTCGTGCTCTCCCTGCACCCGCACAACGACCGCGGCACCGCCGTCGCCGCCGCCGAGCTGGGCTACCGGGCCGGCGCCGACCGCATCGAGGGCTGCCTGTTCGGCAACGGCGAGCGCACCGGCAACGTCGACCTGGTGACCCTGGGCCTGAACCTGTTCAGCCAGGGCATCGACCCGCAGATCGACTTCTCCGACATCGACGAGATCCGCCGCACCGTCGAGTACTGCAACCAGATCGGCGTGCACGAGCGGCACCCCTACGGCGGCGACCTGGTCTACACCGCGTTCTCCGGCTCCCACCAGGACGCCATCAACAAGGGCTTCGCGGTCATGCGGGCCGACGCCGCGGCCGCCGGGGTCGGCGTCGACGACATCCCGTGGGCCGTGCCGTACCTGCCGATCGACCCCAAGGACGTCGGCCGCAGCTACGAGGCCGTGATCCGGGTGAACAGCCAGTCCGGCAAGGGCGGCGTCGCCTACATCATGAAGACCGAGAACCAGCTGGACCTGCCCCGCCGGCTGCAGATCGAGTTCTCCGCCGTCGTCCAGCGGCACACCGAGGACGAGGGCGGCGAGGTCACCGCCGAGCAGATGTGGGCGGCGTTCTCCTCCGAGTACCTGCCCGACGCGCACGCCCCCTGGGGTCGGCTGTCCCTCGCCGGGCACCGGCACGTCGCCGGTGGTGGCGGCCCCGACGAGATGACCGTCGAGCTCGTCGACGACGGCGTCCCGGTCACCCTGACCGGCCGCGGCAACGGCCCCATCGCCGCCTTCGTCGACGCCCTGCACGGCATCGACGTCGACGTCCGGGTGCTGGACTACGCCGAGCACGCGCTGTCCTCCGGCGGCGACGCCCGTGCAGCCGCCTACGTCGAGTGCGCCGTCGGGGAGCGGGTGCTCTGGGGCGTGGGCATCGACCCCAACATCGTCAGCGCCTCCCTCCGCGCGGTGGTCAGCGCCGTCAACCGCGCCCTGCGCTGAGGTAGGACCGCTCGGTCCGGCGCACCCCGTCCGCCGCCGTCCCTGCTGGGTGGCTCAGCCGTCCAGCTGGGGGTCGACCACCCATCGACGGTGGCTCATCACCCGGCTGGGCGGCTGAGCCGGGTGGTTGAGGAGCCCGGTGGGTGATGAGCCCGGTGGGCTGCACATGCTCGGCGGTGGGGCAGGTCGACGTCCACATCAGGCCTGTCCGTCCACAGCCGCAGTGTTCGTGCTCCGGTGTCCGCTCGGCGCGGTGATGCTCCCGGGGTGACCGCAACCCTGCCGCTGGCATCGTGGACGGACCTCCTGATCAGCCGCAGCCGCGCCCTCGCCGACGGGTGGACGGACGAGGAGATCCGGGCTCGGCTGGCGGGCAGGCACTGGACCGCCTTGCGCCGCGGGCAGTACTGCTCGACAGCCGAGCTGGAAGCCAGCACCGCGGGCCGCCGGCTGCACCTGGAGCTGCTGGCCCTCCTCCGGCGACTACACCGCCCCGAGACGGTCGCCAGCGGTCGGACGGCGGCGTTGCTGCACGGACTCCTCGTCCCCGACGAGGGTGCACCGGTCCTCCAGCTGACCGACCCGCACCGCTGGCGGGACGGACGGGGCTACCGCATCCACCGGGCCGAACTGCCTCCTGCCGAGGTCACCGCGCTGGGTCCGTTCCCGGTCACCACGGTCGCCCGCACGCTGGTGGACTGCGCCCGACGCTGGCCGGTCCTCGACGCGGTCGCCGCACTGGACGACGCGTTGCTCCGGGGACTGGTGACTGCGGACGGTCTCGAAGCGGTACTCGTCCGCGAGCCCACCATCAAGGGCCTGCCTGCTGCCCGTCGGGCCGTCGCCCTCTCCGACGGTCGCGCCGAGTCGTGGCTGGAGACCGCGTGGCGCGTGCGCCACACGGGCGCACGGCTCCCCGCACCGCAGCTGCAGGTGGAGATCCGGGTGGCCGGCTCGCTCCTGAAGGTGGTGGACGGCTACCTGCCCGAGCAGGCCATCGCCATCGAGTGCGACGGCCGCGTCAAGATGACCGATCCCTACCGCGGTCGGGCCCCCTCCACCGTCCTGTGGGAGGAGAAGCGAGCCGAGGACGCGGTGCGTGCCCTGGGGATCCGCGTCATCCGGCTGGCGTCCTCCGACGTGCACCGGGACTGGGCGCAGACGGCGCATCGGATCGCGACCATGGTGGCAGCCCCGGTCCCGGTCCTCCTGCCCTTCGAGACCCACCCGCGCACGGTCGGCCGTGTCCGGCCCGGGACGCAGAGATGGGCCATCTACCGGGGGGATGAGCCACCGTAGACAGCGGCTGAGCCACCAGCTGGGCGGCTGAGCCACCCAGCGGAGGCGGCTGAGCCACCAGCTGGGCGGCTGAGCCACCCAGCGGGACCGGGCGCGGAGCCGCGACACCGACCTCGGGGGCCTCGCGACGGCTCGGGGGGGGTCAGGAGGTGGTGCGGGGGCCGGACTCGGGGCCGTCGGCGGGCTCGTCGGCGTCGGGGTCGCCCTCGGGG
>NZ_CEEDOS010000057.1:0-22358 GCF_979256525.1 Klenkia sp. AC732
GGGCCGGGACGCTGATCGGGGCGGGGTCGGGGCCCGGCTGGCCGGACGCGGGCCGCAGCGCCGTCCAGCCCAGGCCGACGACGGCCACGACCAGCAGCGCGGTGGCCAGCAGCCACAGGACCGAGCGGGTGCGCACCAGGTGACCGTGACGCAGGCTGGTGACCTGCTGGTGAGAACCCGATGAGAGGACTCTCATGTCCGCTGCTCCCGAGGACGTCTCGGTCCCCCTGCCCGACGGTCGGACGATGCGCGCGGTGGTGCTGCGTCCCGACGGCGAGGTCCCCGAGGGTGGCTGGCCCGGCGTGCTGGTCGTGCACGAGGCGTTCGGCCTGACCCCGGAGATCACCGAGGTGGGGCGCACGTTCGCCGACCGCGGGTGGGTCGCCGTCGTCCCCGACGTGTTCAGCGCGGGGTCCCGGCTGGGCTGCCTGGTCCGCACGGTGCGCGAGATGGCCGCCCGGAGGCCGGGGCCGGTCATCGACGACCTGGTCGCCGTGCAGCAGTGGCTCGGCGGCCGGGACGACGTGGCCGCCGACAGGACGACGGCGATCGGGTTCTGCATGGGCGGGGCGTTCGCGCTGCTGCTGGGCTCGCTGGCCCCGGAGGGCCTGCGGGCGGTGAGCGCCAACTACGGCCAGCTCCCGCAGGACGACGTCGACCTCACCCGCTGCCCGCCGGTGATCGCCCAGTACGGCGAGCGGGACCGCACGCTGGCCGGCGCCGGTCCGGCGCTGGAGCGGCGGCTGGCCGCGGCCGGCGTGGAGCACGAGGTCACCACCCAGCCCGGCGCCGCGCACTCCTTCCTCACCGGGGACCACCGGCTCCTCGGCTTCGTGCCGCTGCCCGGGACCTCCTACGTGACCAGCGCCGCCGAGGACGCCTGGCCGCGCATCTTCGGGTTCCTGGAGGAGCACACCGCGGTCAGGCCCTGACCGCGGTCACCGCCCACAGCGGGTCGCCGCGGCCGGCCGGGGTGCGCAGCTGCACCTCGGGCTCGGTGAAGCCGCCGGCCCGGCGGACCAGCTCGGCGACCAGGGCGCCGTGCTGGGAGTCCGGCGTCCCGAGCCAGCCGTGCACGGCCTTGGTCGGGAAGCACCGGTTGGAGAAGGTCACCGCCAGGACGCCGCCGGGACGCAGCACGCGGGCGGCCTCGGCGAGCACCTCGATCGGCCGGGTCAGGTAGTCGATCGAGACGCAGCAGACGACGGCGTCCACGTCCGCGTCGGGCAGCGGGATGCGCGGGTCCACGTTGAGGTCGTGCACGACCCGCTGGGTGGCGGCCGGGTTGGCGTCCAGCTCGGCGGCGTTCATGCCCAGCACGACCAGCTCGGCCGGCGGGGTCTCGAAGTGCGAGACCCAGGAGCTCATCAGGTCCAGCGCCCGGCCGGTGATGCCCAGCTCGGTGTACAGCGCGCCGACCGCCGCGATCGCCCGGTCGTCGATGTGGGTGACCAGGCGCGGCGGGCCGTAGAAGACGTCGTCGGGAGTCGGGTCGTCGCGGTCGAAGAAGCCGGGCGGGAAGCCGTCGTACGGGTCAGCGGTCACCGTCCGAGTGTGCCCACGGTGCGGGGGCTCTGCCGGGGCTCGCTGGGCCCTGCGGTAGTGTCTGGGAGCGCTCCGCGGGTGTAGTTCAATGGTAGAACATCAGCTTCCCAAGCTGACAGTGCGAGTTCGATTCTCGTCACCCGCTCCACGCTAAAACTGCAGGTCAGCCTGCCAAGGTGTGCGGCTGGCACCAGGGCCCTACGTCGCCGTTGATGACCGTCATACCCCCTCTGTGACCTAACTTCGCCCCCACTTAGGTCATGACTAGGTCACGCGAAGGCGTCCGCTGGGGCTGGGGAGACACCAGTTGGCCACCCGCGCATGTGACATCCGTCGCGCCGCTGGCTCTGCTAGCGCGGCACGGCCAGCCCGTCACGTGGCTCCCGCGAGATGGCGCGTCAGAGGGTCGGTCGATGCCCGTACCGCACGGCAACCCGGGGTCACACCGACCAGTTGCCGGGGTGACACCTTCCTACTGCGCCACCCCGGCCGGCCCCGATACGGATCGGCCTCCCTGTAGCCCAGATCTGTCCCTCCTCCGGGGCAGCGCCTGGCCTGTATCAGAAACCAAAATCCGTGAGGCGCAGACGCGACACCTCAGGCAGCTACAACCAGTGGGGGGAGCTGAGAGCGGCGCTGGCTGCCCCGCGGTAGGCACCACACCCGGAGGGCGTTTGCGTCTTGAGGGGCCCACCTTCGACCTTTACGACCACCCGCAGCCTGGGGGGCGACGCGTCGGTCCTGGACTGGACGACGCTCACGGTCGGCCCACCCCAGACCGACACCGACCACCACGGACGGGTCTGGTTCCACTACACCGCCACCGTCAGCACCCAACCCCTGCTGCGGAGCACCCACCGCTTCACCTGACAGGGGCGGCCGCGGGCCACGCAGCCATCCTCGGCCCCGGCCGCCCCTCGTCTATCGCCTGCGGTCAGTGCGCGGCGTCGTAGGCCTCGACGACCGCGTTCGCGATCCGGCCCCGCTCAGACACCTCATGCCCGTTGGACTTCGCCCACTCCCGGATCTCGGCCAAGTCCGACCGACCCGTACCGGCCGCCTTCCTCGGCGACGCCGACACCGACGTCCGCCGCGTCGGCGAGCTCACCTTGCGTGCCGCGTCGGTGTACCGGGACAGGGCCTCACGCATCTCAGACGCGTTGTCCGCAGACAGGTCGATCTCAAACGACGTGCCGTCCAGAGCGAACGACACCGTCTCCCCGGCACCGTCCTCCAACAGGTCCCCGGTCAGATCGTCCTCGAGCATGATCTGGGTCTTACGAGCCACAACAACCTCATTCACTCACCAACGGGCAGGACATTCCCCGACAGCAGCCGCGAACGACTCCCCCTATTGCTACCGAGCCCCACAATGGTGTCATGCCGCCAACCGATGAAACCGCGCGCGACCGCGCAACGGAATTGGCGTGGCAACAAACCCAGATTGACGTCCTCAGCGCCAAGCTCCACAAAGCCGAACGGGCCGTCGCTCAAGCCCGAACCCCCGCAGCAGCCGCCGATGCCCACCGACGGGCAGACGCCATCCTGCTGGAGCTCGAAGCCGTCGAGGACACCCTCCGGGTCCTGGAACAGACCACGAGGTCAGCAGTGAAGGCACCGCCGACGGGCCTTGCCCCGCCGTTCGAACAGGGGCATCTCTTCAACACCGGGTGACCGCAAACGCCACCCCTACCCGCTCAGGGACCTCGACGAGGAAGACAGCGATCGTCGCCGGCGCGCAGCGAAGCAGGCGGCACCGACCAGCAAGCCACCGCTGACATCCCCGTGCGGGGCTGTCGCAGCGGCATCAGCCTGGATGTCAGGGTCATCCAGCAGATAGACCCGGCTCAGCGGCCACACGACCACGAGGCCTTCCCGATCACGTCATCCACCCCGATCGGGCCGTGCACCCGAGAGTCCGATGAGTTGGAGCGGTGGTCACCCACCACCCACAGCTGACCCTTCGGGATCGTCACAGGCCCCAAGATCCGACCAGCAGCCCCCACCGCCGCAACGGTCATCCTTGAACAATTACTTCAGCCACTGTCCAGCGTCCCTCAGACCGAACCAGCTGCAGTGTGTCGGAACCAAGCACGGATTCAGCGTCAACTGCCGCATCTCCGTCGTAAATGACCCTGGCACTAGCGGCCACATCCGACGCCAGTTCCACCTCTACCTGCACTTCGGAAAGGCTCTGTCGCGTCTCATCGCTCAATCCGGAGGCCTGCTCTTGTACAGCCGTCGGGCAGTCCCCCTCACCTCCAGTCCGATCGATGAGCGCCACCTGCGCTGCCCTGTCCATCAACGAGCACGCGCGAGCTCCATCACCCTCACCGAGTGCGTTGTGGAGGACTTCGACAACATCGACTACGCCCTCCTCGCCGGCTATGGCACCAACATCGCGGTTGACGTGCTGCGCACATCCCGACACGCCGACGATAGCCACCGCCGCAAACAATGCCCGAATCTTCATCCTATTCTCCTCAACCACTGGATGGCCTACCCGTTCGAACAACGCTCCATGCTGCAAGGCCCCCGGACGCTACTGCCGCCAGCATCGCACTAAGAGTAACCAGCGCGACCTGCGACCAGGGTATAGGTGGGGGTGTGTCGGCGAGACCTACAAATGAACTTGCTGCCACGATTCCGCACAACATCGCCAGCAGCATCATAGGCACTGCCAGTAAAGCTGCCTGACAAAATTGAGCACCGACCAAGAGGCGTCGCGGGGCGCCAATTACTTTTAGATCCCAGATCGCCGCACGTCTCGTCTTCATGTGATCGAAGGTTGCAATGAGTAACCCAGCGACGCCGACGCCGACGGCACAAAGAAAGCCGGCTAGTGTAAGGTCTCGGAAATCGCGCGTCGTCTTCTCAGCAATCTCAAGGCGTTCCTCGACGGTTAAGACATTTCCACCGCCGATCGCATCAATGATGGCCGTCCTCGTGCTTTCACGGTCTGCGGCCTCGGTGGCTTCTATTACGACGACGCCCTGAAATTGATCGAGCTCGCGAACAACGGCATTGGGCACCTCTTCAACGGACATGGCAACAGCCGCATAAAGACCCGTGGCATCAGCCAGAGCACCGAGCACGCGCGACTCATTCAATCCCGTTGGCACCCGGATGGCCGAACCCACATCGGCAAAGGCAACGCTTGACCCGGTATCGTCGGGAATAGGGGCGATAGGCTGGACTGCCGACGGGAACGCGTCCGATGAGAAAAGGCTCAGTCCGGACTCGCATCGCGCCTCTTCCTCCCCTAACGTCTGTGACATGTCACGACAGTCGACGATCAGCAAGGCATAGCCTTCTTTGTCTAGCTGAGGCTCACCCTCGGGCCGAACGGGCACCTGCCGCAGCACGGCCACGCCGTCAATTCCGTCACTGGACCTTAGTGAGTCAAGTTGCTCTTGTTGCGTACCAGCAACCAAGGTGGTTACAAAGGTTCTTTCGTCATTGGTCACCTTGGACAGGTCGCGATAACCCCCAGAAGCGGCGTCTGCAAGCAATGGAAAGAATGAGAGAAGTACGCCGCTAACAAAAATCAGACTCACCAGTCCTGTAACTGAGCGGGAGTATCTTGCGGCGGCACTCATCACGTATCGAGCGGCGACACCCACAGCCAAGTTTCCTGTTACGCCTACAGCCAAGCGAGCCACCCAGACGACCAGGACTGGGCTGACTGCGACAAGGCCGCACAACGTTATGCCCACGCCGGAAACGACCATCCCCGACCTCACCGACACGGGCAAGAGCTGTAGGCGCCCCGCTACCAACGACCCAACAAGAAGCGACAACCCCAATGCGAAAACCAATACCCTGAGACTGGTGCCCCACTTTCCCTGGCCTACTACGGTGCGACGAGACCTGGCGCTCAGCCTGCGCGAAGCACCGCTGGATAGGACCAACAGTGTCGTCAACGGGAGACCTAGGCTAACCGCTATCGCTGCACCGACACCTATCTGGGCATCCGCTCCCCAAACACCTCCGTTGACAGGCGCGAGAGGAGCCATAAGTTGCAGACTTGCGTAGTAGACAGCAACTCCAAGCAAAACTCCCGGAACGGAGGTCAGCGCGGCCTCAAGACCCGCCAGTCTACGGAGATGGGCGGCCGAAAAACCGACTAGATGAAGCGCCTCAAAACGGCGCTCTCGCTCAACTCCGCCCAAAGTGGAACACGTGATAAACAGCAGAATTAAGGGCAATAGGAACCCGACAGCGAGCAAAGCAAGTGCAGGCCGTAATTCCGTCGGTAATGCGGTGCCATCGTCGCCCGGCTCAGAGAATTGTGAGACCACAACCATGGGGTCCACTGATTGACCAGGTGTCTCTCCGATGTACAGCACCAGCTCATGAGGTCCGATGAGCCCACGCTGGGTGACGAGGTCGACAATGCTCCCTGGATAACGGGCAGCTAATGTCGTATCCTCGTCCTCCATCAGTTGGGCCATCTGGGGTGAGGCGATCAACTCACCGGGTCGCGGTGCTCTCGACAGCCCCGGTGGCAACAGTGTTGGCTCACCCGTGGCCCCAATCCTGTATGCGCGAATCAAGGACCCATCAAAGTAGTCCTCGACGGTTGCCATGTACAGGTCGTCACCAGTTGCAACGGCCCCACCGGCCACAGGCAGCCACGAGGCAGATTTTTCGGTCCTTGCAGCACCTGCCGCCGCGATGGACAACCCCCACAGCAGGGTCAGGGTGACTAGGCCAGCAACCGCCGCACCCATGAGCGTGCGCCACCGGTCCCGCTGCACCGACTTGGCCGCGATAGCAGCCAGCATTTGCCACGTTCGAGCCACCACAACAAGTCCTCGACCCTGACGTTTCGCGTCCTTGGTCAACGACACTCGGTGCCCTGCGTGCGCCCATCAATCAGCTTCACTACCCGATGACCCTTGGCACCCAATTGTTCGTCATGCGTGACCACCAAAACCGCACTCTCAGACTCCCGAGCGAGATCGAACAAGCTAGCCGCGACGTTGTCGCCGTTTGCTCGGTCGAGTGCGCCGGTCGGCTCATCTGCAAAGATGATCTTTGGCTGGGTTACTAGCGCCCTCGCGACTGCGACTCGCTGCGCCTGACCACCAGACATCTCAGCCGGAAGGCGCGAGCCCAACCCGGCCACATCAAGCCGATCGAGGCCGGCCCTTGCAGCCCGGAACGCGGCCTTCTTGGGGACGCCAGACAGTCTCAGAGGAAGCGCGACGTTCTCGACTGCCGACAACTCGGGTACTAGCCTTGCGTTTTGAAAAACAAACCCAAACGACGTTCGGCGCACTTCTGTCCGACGCCTGTCAGACGCCTGATGGAGAGGTTCCCCCATGAACTCAATCGAGCCGCTGTCCGGAACCAGTAGACCAGCTGCACATTGCAAGAGTGTAGATTTTCCAGATCCCGATGGGCCCATCAGGGCCAACACCTCACCTGGATTAACGTCAATCGATGCTCCCTGCAGAGCAGGAGTGGAACCAAAACAGACAGAGATGTTCCTCAGCTGGAGTAGCACAGCGGCGTTCTCCCTATCGATCGCATCTCTGAGCCGGACGTTCCACAGCTACGTTTGCATGTCATGGCGATATTGCTTCCAACGCGCTGGTGATTTCTGTGTACAGCACATTGATTTGTTCGACCATCGGGTCCAAGACCTGTGGCAAATTGGCACCCTGGGCGTCCTGCCAGCGATCGACGAAGTCGATCCCTCGTCCGCACTCAACATACGTCAGCGCGAATGCGATTTCTCTCAAGCTTGGTGAGTACACGCTTATTGGGTCCGGCGGCCGGACGACTACAGCGCCGTCCGCAGGTTCCGAGAAGGCATCTGGTAAAGCCTCGGTGTTTTCCTGGAAACTACCCTCGGGGACCTCTACAGACGCAAGGAGGTCCGAAGAACTGGCCTGCGTATCGACCGTCAAAGACGGATATCCCGATGATCGCACGCAAGCAAATCGTGCTAGGAGCAGCTCGTCAAAGGCGCCCAGCGAGGCCGTGACAAGACGATTGCGAAGCTCCTGAGAAAGTTCGTCAAAGGCTTGCAGCAAGAAGAGGACATCGGCGCCTGCTCTCTCCGCCAGACTGCCCTGACAGGCTACTAGCCCAGTATCGAATGTTTCACTGCGAGAAACGACATACCCGGGTTCGTCGTCGCGAAAGGCATCACCAAGGCCCAGAATGCCAAACGAGCTCGCTTGCGCTTCGGTGTAGGGGCCAGCTTCCAGCGGGTCGACCATGAGTGCCCCCCGCTGTCCGATTGGCTGGCGGTCAACCCGCATCTCGGCTGCTTGGGCCAATTGCGGGAACCCCTGGCCTTGCATACAGTCAGAGAGGAATTGATTAGACCGATCGCCAAGTGCTGCTGCGAGGTCATCCAAATCGCGAAAGGTATCTTCTGGGGATTGCGACGGCGAGGTGGTAGCCGCATCGAGGACCGGTCTCTCTTGAGACTCAGTCGCACAGCCAGAAACGGATACACCAATAACGATCATGGCTGTGATGATATTGCGGCCCACGCAGTTCCCCTAGGATGCATCGTATTGGGGTGGTGGCCAAGTTGCTGACCACCACCCCAATGACCTGATGTGACTTAGCAGCGCTCGTGACGGTCGTTCTGATTGCGCACAGAGTCAGCCAGGCGTGTCCATCCGGTGTTGCGGCTGATGACCTGAACGTCGTCTGGGTAGAATCCGCGGTCATCAATGATGCGGACACTGCAAGCAGTGTCGCGATTATTAACCGAGTAGACGTTGTCACGGACGGGCTGGCCGTTTGCAAATCGGTAGTCTGCATGGTTGGCGTTGTAATAGAAATGGCGCTGCTGAGACGTGTTGGCGTCCCAGCTCAGGCAAATCTCACCGCTGTTACAGGCCAAGAGTCCATCACCGCCATCTGCGCTGGCTGCGGTTGCTGGAACAACCACCGCGGCGGAGATGGCGGCAGCGATCAATGCGATTTTCCTGAGGTTCCGACTCACGACGATCTCCATCCGTTTTGGGCCGCATGACTCCCGGCCTCCCGGGTTCGGGTGTCGGAAGCCTCTATTTCGATACCCATGGGTGTCAAGCCCCATCTTGAGGTTTTTCAATGCGCCACCCAAGTGGTGTCTGTGTGGCTGACGGTGACAATCGTGATGGTCTCGTGATGTGCCACCCTTGTTTGCAATCCTTCCCATGTCGTAAGCAATAGCAACCTGCGTGGGGGTAGGTCGGGCACTCTTCGGGCTTGCTCAAACTGCTTATCCGCCTGAACGGGCCGCACGGCGGGACAGCCTCGGGCTAAGCAGCGACTCCACGACGACGACGCCGCCGTCAACGACGGACGACGGACGACGGACGACGGACGACAGACGACGGCAGGCGATAAGCGACTCAGCCGCAGGAGTCCTGTGATACAACATAAAAGACGTTATGTTGTAGACGCCCAAATCTGTCAGAGGTGGCCGTGATGCTGTCGAAGTAGGGCCCGGTCGGGCCGCCGAACTCGAGCACGACAGGTGGGAGGTGCGAGGTGACCCAGCGGCTGCCTTCACTGCGGGCAAGTTTTTCCGACGTCGATCCGGCGGCGCCCGCGCCGGTCCCGGTACTGGCTCCCGTGTCTGTCAAGAGCGTTCTTCCCACCGTCGTCGAGCCCGAGCAGCTGAGCACGCTCGAGGACCTGGTCCGCGGCTTCCTGCTGTCCAAGCGCTCCCCTCGCACGCGGGAGGCTTACGCCGCCGACCTCACCGGCTGGCTCAGCTGGTGCGCAAGCCTGGAAGTCGACGTCCTGGCCGCCGGCATCCACCACGCCGACGCCTACCTCCGAGTCCTCGCCGAGCACGGCGACCCCCGCACCGGCCGCACCCTCGCCGCCGCCTCCATCGCCCGTCGCACCTCAGCCCTGCACGGCTTCTACCGCTACGCCGCCCGCCACAGCGCGGTCGCTGGCTCACCGTTCACCGCTGTGCAGCGCCCCGCCGTCGACGACGAATCCATGACGTCCGGGCTCACCCGCGAGGAAGTCCACGCCCTCTTCGCAGCCGCCGGCGCTCACTCTCCTCGCTCCGACGCGCTCATCCGGCTCCTAGTGCTGAACGGGCTACGGATCAGCGAAGCGCTCGCCGCCCGGATCGAGGACCTCGACTTCGACCGCGGGCACCGGGTGCTGCGCATCCGCCGTAAGGGCGGCCGGCGGGCCAAGACCCCGCTCACCCCCGACGCCCAGCACGTCTTGGACCAGCTCATCGGCGAGCGCACCACTGGCCCGATCTTCGCCACCTCCAGCGGCAAGCCGTTGGACCGCACCGCCGCCTGGCGACTCCTCCGCCGGCTAGCGATGAACGCTGGTATCGCCTCCCCCAACCGGATTAGCCCCCACTCCGCCCGGCATACCTACGCCACCACCGCCCTGGACGCCGGCGTCGCGCTGCGCGACGTCCAGGACTCCATGGGCCACCGCGACCCACGCACCACCCGGCTCTACGACCGCACCCGAGGCAACCTCTCCCGCAATGCCACGTACGCGGTTGCAGCGGCCCTCGCTGACGACTGATCGGTCCACTCTTTCCCGTCCTGGGATCTACGTGACTCGGCGTAGGGACGCACGGCCGGTTTAGGGCGCTGGAACTGTCAGACCCTCGTTCTAGCCTGTCCCGCTGGCCGTTTATCCACAGGCATCTGTACACATGTTGTGGTCAGGGGTGTGTACGGACACAACTGGTTGTGGTTTTTCCTCGTTCGGGGCTGCGTGGAACTACATCGGTGTGGTACGACTACTCACAGACAGCACAAAGCCCTGGAGATTCCGGGGTGGGATCGTCCAGGGCTTTGCGTTCCTCTTCGCAGGAGGGAACCCGAAGCTACAGGTCGCCAGGGGCTCGCGGGCCACGCGGGGCGCTTGGCTGGGACACCAGGAGCTTGTCGGGAGAGGAGGGGCTGATGCCTCGCGTCGTTCGTACGACCAAGGTCGTCCGCGTCCCGGTGAAGGTGACGCGCACCGTCACCATCCGGGTCAAGCCCCGCTGACCAGGGCGCCCCTAGGGCGCTGCTGATCAGTGACTCCCCCAGCTCGGCGCGAGCTCCTGTGATCGGTCCTGTTCCAGGAGCCCGCGCCGCGCTGGGGGGACCTTTCCTCTCACCCCTTGATCTCTGGGCCCGTGCCTGGGGAACGTCCTTCAGGAGACCTTCAGATGAACCCGTACGGCATTCAGCTCCGGCAGCCCCTGGCCGGCGACATCATCGGTACCAAGATCGCCATTGCGGCGGTCGGTACCGCATTCGAAGCCAGCTACGGCTGGCGCCTGCTCAACGGCGACACCACGCTGGCCGAGGGCTACTTTCAGGCTGGCTCGATGGGCCTGCTGGAATCCTTCGTCCACCAGGCCGACGTCCCCACCGACTACTCGGGGCCCGCTGTCTTGCGGGTCTTCGGTGACGACCCGTCCTTGCAGTCCGAGGGCACCGGCTTGGCCGAGGTCCCCGTGGTGGTGCTGGCCGGCGTGACCGGGTATCAGCCCCACCAGGTCGCGGCCGGGGACACCCTCACCAAGCTCGCCGAGCAGTATCACTCCACGGTCAACAACATCGTGCTGGCTAACAGCCTGACTGACCCGAACAAGATCCAACAGGGACAGTTGCTCCGCATCCCGGTCTGACCCCCCGGCCGGCCGCCCCTACCGGCGGCTGGCCGGGCTCACACCCGCCCACCGCCCGGGCATCGAGTCGGCAGCCTGCCTGCTCAACCCTCACCGGGCCTCACCACATGGAGAAGCAGGTCTACGACTCCGGCCCCCCGTCGAGGGCGCGACGCTACCGACCCCGGTCGTCAGACTGGTGGACGTGACACAGCCCTCCGGTGCCGACCTCACGTCGGACTCCTTCACCCTGCACGCCTGGGTGGACGAGTCGATGAAGGTCGACGCGGGTGACCAGGGCACCTACATCCTGGCCAGCGTCGTGTGCGACGCCTCGGTCTGCGACCCGGTGCGCGACCTGCTGCGCTCCCTACTTCAGGGCCGGGAGCCGCGGCTGCACTGGCGCGACGAGGACGACCGCCGGCGCACGAAGATCGCCGCCGCGATCGGGACGGTAGACATGGCCGCGATCGTCGTCGTGGGCGTGCCCATGGCCCAGAAGAAGCAGGAGCGGGCCCGTCGGCTGTGCATGGAGACCTTGATGCCGACGCTAGAGGCCTTGGGGGTGTCCCGAGTGTTCATGGAGGCCCGCACCCCGAGCCTGGTCACCCGGGACCGAGAGCAGGTCGCCAACCTCGTCGGTAAGAAGCTGATCACCAAGGACTTTCGGGTGCTCAGCGCCCGGCCCAGGGACGAGCCGATGCTGTGGGTGCCCGACGCGGTAGCCGGCGCCGTGGGGGCTGCCCGAGGCGGCGATGCGCAGTGGCTAGACCTCATGCGCCACACGGTCACCGAGCTCGAGATCGAACTGCACTGACCAGCAAGACAACGAGGCCCCGATCTGGCCCAGACAGCGCGAAAGCCGGGTCCCGTCATTCCGGCGGGGGTCCCGGCTTCACTTCCCACAACCCGTAGGAGGTGAGCTGCTCTTCATCCTGCCAGGAAACTTGGGGAAAGCAACGCGAGGGACACACCTCACCTCGCCGAGGGAGTCTCGCTTCGCGGGGACCGAGGCCTGGTTCGGTCAGCTAGGGCGTTCCCGCAACATTCGACCTGTCGTCGGCTGCGGTCCAGCGCGAGACCCACCGCTTGGCCAGTACCCGCCAGACGGCTGTCAGCGCGGCCAGCGACGGACCGATCGTCAGCTCAAAAGACGTGCGGCGAGGCCTTGTGAGCCGTTGTTTTCGGAACGACTTCCGGGCCTGGCACGGGGGTGGGCAGCCTGCGCGTTCGCAGGCGGAGGACTGCTCGACGCCGTGGTGTCAAAACCTGGGGTTTGTGGTCACCGACAGCCGCCCGTTAGCGCTCGGGTCGTCCTGACGCGGCAGGATCGGTCCCCGTCCGTGGACGGCGCTGCTCGTGGACTACGGCGCAGCGGTGACGTGGCCGGAGGCGTGACGGGCACGGTGTGGAGACTGGCCGGGTGACGAGCGCAGTCGGCCGTGCCCTACCCCTCCTGCTGCGGGTGCTGCGCTTCAAGCGCACCTTTGCCACCTCAGAGGGGATGCGGTATCGCTTGCAGGAGGTGGCGGTCCGGCCGGAGCGCTTTGGACCGCCGGCCCGCCTCCCCGGTGTGCGCGTCACGGTCACCAGGACAGGCGGCTGGCCCGTCTACGTCGTCGAACCCCGAGATGCGGCCTCGGGGCAGCATGCCGTCTACGTCCACGGCGGGTCCTGGGCCTTCGAGATCAGCCCGTTCCACTGGCGATTGATCGCCCGCGTGGTGCGTGACAGCGGCGCCACGGTGACGGTGCCGATCTACCCGCTGACCCCGGCGGGGACCGCAGCCACAGTCGTGCCGCCGGTCGCTGACCTGGTGGCTGACCTGGTCGACCGGCACGGTGCCGACCACGTCATCGTCATGGGCGACTCGGCCGGCGGGCAGATCGCGCTGTCCACGGCGCTGGTACTGCGCGATCGAGGTGTGCCGCCGCTGCGCCGCACGGTGTTGATCTCCCCCGCGCTGGATCTGTCGCTGTCCAACCCCGAGATCGACCGGGTCGAACCCACCGACCCCTGGCTGGCCCGCCCCGGTATCCGCGTCTCAATCGACCTGTGGCGCGACGGATTGGCGATGGACGACCCCATGGTGAGCCCACTCGCCGGTGATCTCACCGGACTGGGACCGATCACGGTCTTCGGGGGCTCCCGGGACATCACCCACCCCGACATCCGCCTGCTCGTCGCACGAGCCCGAGCTGCGGGAGTCGAGGTGGACGACCAAGACGGCCCGGGCATGGTGCATGTCTGGCCACTGCTGCCCATTCCTGAAGCGCGTACCGCCCGAGCTCACATCACCGACCTGCTGCACGACTGAGACCTGCGAGCGCCCAGGCGGGTTGCTGCAATCGACCACGAGCCGAGCACGGCGACAGACCGGGGCCGACGTGGACGACGGCACGCAAGGGGGGCCGAAACGATTGTCGCTCGTCCCGGCGCTGGGTGCGCTGGGTCGGTCGGTCGGTCGTCGGTCGGTCGGTCGGTCGGTCGGTCGGTCGGTCGGTCGGTCGGTCGGTCGGCGGCATCGTGGCGCTGGTGCTCGTGCTGGCACCGACCGCCGTGACCGTCGTTTATCTGCAGGGTCATAAGGGTGCTGGGTGCAACGGTGGGTAGTCGGTGATGGGCAGCAGTTTGTGCTGCCGGCCCAGGGGTCGGTTCCCGCGCGGAGGACAGCCCGACGCTGTGCCATCGCTCAGCCCAGAACTACGCCCAGGAACTGGGCCGGGCCTGCGGCCTGGAGCAGATCAGGATCCTTGGGGTGGACGGCCGGAGCTGGACGCGGGAGGTCCCTACGCTGAGCTGCCGAACGGGTCGGGCGCACTGTGTAGCTCAGCCCGACGGAGGCGGTCTCCGAGCCGGCGCAACCGCCCCCGCGGAGCAGGCCTCGCCTCAGGCTGACGTCGCGGGCAGCGGTCCCGGCGGTCGTGGCGCACTGCGGCGGCGCACACGTCTTCTTGGTGTGGGTGACCCGTCTTGGCTGCGATCACCGCCCTGGCTGCCGCGGTGTTCTGGGTCTTCAGCGGACCTATCACTACTGGCGGCGGCGCCGTGAGGTGCGACAGCGGCATCGCTACTGGGTGTGCGACTGGACGGTGCAGGCAGGGACCATCCACATCGGTGCTTGCCAGCCATCTCAGTGCAGCTGTGCGGTATTGCGACTGTACAGCTTGACTGCACATCTTCATCTGCCGACACTGGATGTATGGCCATCAGGACGCGTGGAACCGCCAAGACGAAGAAGGGCTTCCACGGGTACGTGACGGTGCAGGGCCGAGGCACGGTCGCCATCCCGGTGGGCTTGCGTAAGCGTTACCACCTGGACCGCCCCGGGGCTCAGGTGGAGATCACGGAGCGGGAGGACGGCGTGCTCGAACTTCGCCCGGCTGTTCCAGTGCCCGCGGCCGACGCGTGGTTCTGGGATGAGCGTTGGCAGGCCGGCGAGCGCGAGGTTGACGGTCACGTCGCTGCTGGTGAGGTCACCAGGCACGAGACCGCCGATGACTTCATGGCGCACCTTGCCGTTCTCGACGACGAGTGAGGTTCGAGACCACTCCGCGTTGGGACGCTGACTGGAAGGACCTGAAGCCCGAGCACAAGCGCCAGTTCGTCGACGTCGTGCCCGCCTTCAACGCGGCCTGTGACGCCTACGCCCAGGTGCATGACCCAACCGAGAACAAGCCCGCCACGGTCAAGGGCACCATCAAGGCCGCAGGCAAGGACAAGACCCCGACCTACCGCTGGCCGGCAGCGTTGCGGGTGTCGCCGATGAAATCCGCGGCCGGCATCTGGGAAATGACCTGGAGCTTCGCCTCACCAGATGGCCGGGCAACCTTCGAGTTCATCCGTGATGATCAGGGCCTGCTGGTGCGGTGGCGCCGGATCGGTGACCACGGCATCTACAAGAAGCCCTGACCTCGCCGGTCTGGCTGGCGGGCCGCCATCTGCTTGATTCCGTCCTGGGATGTGCCGCGTAGACCACCTGGACGCCGGGGTGGCCACACCACGCTGGAGTTCGGGGTGAACTGGGTCTGTGGCACACCCACCCGCGGTGTCACCTCAGCGCCACCGACACCATCGCCCACCGCCGAGAACGCATCACTGACGGCTAGCGCAAGCACGTCATCCACGGCCCTACGACCTACGTCATGGTCCATGCGCCGGCGGTGGCGCCATGGGCCACCCGGGGTGGCGTGCAGATCATTGTTGGCGGAGGCGGTGATCGCGGCGGCGGTGATCCGCGGCCGCTGCTCCTCAGCGGTGGAGCGAAGCGCGGTTCCCGACGTCGTGAGTGAGTGAGTGAGTGAACGGTACTGCCGATCCTGACAAGGAGACCGCAAGCAAGGGCCCTATCCCAGACCAGCGAGACCGTTGTCCGTCGGCCCGCGGTAGCCGAGGTGGCCGAGGTGGCCGGTCGATCTCGGGCCCACGACAGCCCAGACGGGAACGGCGTGCCCCAATACGCCGAGGCCGACCCCCAGGGTGGGCCAGGCCGGCCAGGGGTACCAGGCGCCGGCACCCCAACCGATGGCCAGCCAGATCACCCAGCAGATCCCGATGGCCGCGACTGCGGCAGCGGTGTGGATCCGCAGCCCGATCAGGGCCGCCCGCCGTACCCGACCGGGATCCCTGTGCACGGGGAGGGGTAGGTCGGCGGTCCGGTCACCAGGTCTCCACGGGTGTGGGCGGCCAAGGCGAGCTCGAGTCGGTGGGAGTACTCCAGCGCGTCCAGGTAGCCCAGTGCTCGACCCAACACCGCGATGGCGACAGACCGGTCAGAGTCCCCCACCCGGTCAGCGTCCCGCCGCTGCTGCAGCATCGGCCCCGGCGATTCACGCCCCTCAGCCCTCGCGCTGATGCCCATCGGTGCGGAGTGCGTTCTCGGCAGCCCGGTGCGCACGATCAGCTCACGATCTGCGCGGCGTGCGCCTCGGCCACGCCGGCGGCGGCGAGCTGGTCCAGCAGCTCGGCGACGGCCTGCGAGTCCTCATTGGCATCGATCGAGGTGGCCTTGCCCCACCGCATGTGCACCACGTGCACCCCATGGTTGTCATACCGGGTGCCATCAGGGCGGGTGGCCGAGCTGGTCCAGCGGATGACGGCGGTGGTGTTGTGGGGCAGGCCCTTCCCCCATACGTCGCGCACCTGCAGCGAGAGGTCCGGGCACAATCGGCCCAGCCGGGCAAACCACTGCGTCACCCCGGCGATGGTGCGCATCTGGCACACCACGGCCGCCGCGACCACCGGGCCTGCCGTGCTCGCGCAGAGCTACCGGTTGCTCCGCGCCGTCCTGGGCGTCGCCGTGGCCGACGACGCCATCGCGGCCAACCCGTGCAAGCTGCGCGGGGCGGCCACCCCAAAGGTGGCCCGACCGTCCCGGGCCCTGACTGCCGCCGAGGCCACCGCCATAGCCGACCACTTCGCCCAGTCCACCCGCACCGACAGGTACAGCGCACTCGTCCTGATCCTCACCTTCGGCGGTCTCCGGTTCGGAGAAGCGGCGGCCCTGCGCCGGTCGGACGTGCTCGACGGCGGCGATCGGCTGCGCATCGAGCGGGCCGTCCGCTACTTCGACGGCCGCTGGGTGGTCGGCGATCCCAAGACCGAGGCTGGTCATCGGACCGTCGCCCTGCCCACCAGCGTCCGCACCGCCCTGGTCCGGCACATGGACCGCTACGTTCCCGACACCCCGGACGCCCTCGTGTTCGGCACCCGCAGCGGGACGTTTCTCAGCGCAGCCAACTTCGGGAAGACCTTCCACCGCGCGGCAGACGCCGTCGGGCTCGGACCGGTCCGGCCCCACGAGCTGCGCCACACGGGCGCCACCCTCGCCGCCGCGGCCGGGGCGAGCACCAAGGAACTGATGCGGCGGCTCGGCCACGCCAGTCCGGACGCCGCGTTGATCTACCAGCACGCCAACGACGACCGCGACGCCGAGATCGCCCGCGCGATCGAGGCGCGGATCAAGCCCCCGCCCCCGATGGCCCCGATGGCCCGTCGCGGCAGGTCCATGAACCGCCCAGGGCCGCGGCGCTAGGTCAGTTCTGGGTCACAAGCGGGGTGACAAGCGCAAACAGGGGCCCCGAGCTGGGCCTTATCGCTCCGCACTGGTCCTTCCCAAGCTGACAGTGCGAGTTCGATTCTCGTCACCCGCTCCGTCCACGAAGGCCCCGGTCCGCTGACCGGGGCTTTCGTCGTCCCCGCTCCGGTCGGCGTAGGTTGAGGACTCAAGCACTCACGCACCGAGGAGTCCCGTCGTGTCCCGTCCCGTCCTGCAGGTCATCGCCGCCAGCACCCGCCCCGGGCGCAAGGGCATCGCCGTCGCCCGCTGGGTCGTGGCGCAGGCCGAGGCCCACGGCGGTTTCGACGTGGAGCTGGTCGACCTGGCCGACGCAGGCCTCCCGGTGCTGGACGAGCCGAACCACCCCCGGCTGCGGCAGTACACCCAGGACCACACCAAGGCCTGGTCGGCGACCATCGACCGCGCCGACGCGTTCGTCTTCGTCTTCCCCGAGTACAACCACTCGATGCCCGGCGGGCTGAAGAACGCGCTGGACTTCCTCTTCCACGAGTGGGCCGACAAGGCCGCCGGCCTGGTCTCCTACGCCGGGGTCTCCGCCGGCACCCGGGCCGCCGCGGCCCTCAAGCCGGTGCTCGGCGCCCTGCGGATGGTCCCGGTGGTCGAAGCCGCCACCATCCCGTTCTTCACCCAGTTCATCGACGAGGACGGCGTCTTCACCGGCAACGCCGAGCTCGAGGCCGGCGCGACCGCGATGCTCGACGAGATCGCCCGGCTCACCCGCGGCCTGCAGACAGTGCGCCGCTGACCGAGGCTGTCAGGGTGACCCGCCCGGACCCCACCCTGTGCACGGTGCCCACCGCCGACCTCGGGCCGGCGGAGCAGGCGCGGCTGCGGGCGTTCCTGGACACCGCGTTCGCCGGCGACTTCGACGACGCGGACTGGGGTCACGCACTGGGCGGCCTGCACGTCCTGGCCACCCGGGACGGCGAGCTGGTCGGGCACGCCGCCGTGGTCGCCCGCCAGCTCCTGACCGGGGGCACCACCCTGCGCACGGGGTACGTCGAGGCGGTCGCCGTCGCCCGCTCGGCGCGCCGGCAGGGCGTGGGCGGGGCGGTGATGGCCGAGGTCGAGCGGCTGGTCCGCGGCGGCCACGAGCTGGGCGCCCTCGCGGCCACCGAGGACGGCGCGGCGCTGTACTCCTCCCGCGGCTGGACCCGCTGGCGCGGCCCGCTCCGCTCGCTCACCCCCGAGGGCACCCGCGACGGCGACGACTCGCACGTCCACGTCCTCACCACCCCGCAGACGCCGGTGGCCCTGGACCCGGACCTGCCGCTGATCGGCGACTGGCGGTCCGGCGACCTCTGGTGAGCAGGACCCGGCGGGGTCAGTCGACTGCGGAGCGTGTCGGCGCTCCGACACGCTCGACACGCAGAGGAGGGACACGCGCAGCCGCCCGCATGTCGGGACTGGTCCTGGCGTGACGGACCGGTCACCATCTCCCTGTGAACGGAACTGACCAGTCCGCGCCTGCTCCGGCAGCCGCGGCACCTCCCCGGCCGACGACGTCCGTGGTCAGCTGCCCGACGGTCGCCACCGGACCGGCCGCGCAGGCGCCGACCGCTCCACGCCGGCCCCGGCCGTGGATCCTGGTGGTCGTCGAGGAGACCGACGCCGACCACGGCGCGCTGGTCTGGGCGCTGCGCGAGGCCGCCCGCCGGGAGGCGACCGTCGTCGCCGTCCGGGTGCTGGACGACGCCGCCGACGGGCCGCTGCTCGACGGGCTGACCCTGCCCGCCGGCGACGCGCACACCGCCGCCCTGGACGACGCGGTGCTGCGCGCGGTCGTCGAGACCGGCATCCAGGGCCGGACCCGCACCGCGGTGCTGGACCCGCACGTCTTCGCCGCCCTCACCGGCGCCGCCCGCGGCGCCGACCTGGTGCTGGTGGGCGGGCGCGGCAAGACGCTGCTGCGCCGCCCCGCTCCACCCACCCACGCCCGGCTGTCCCCGCGGCGCGCCTGACCCCCAGACCCGACCGGGCCCTGCCCCTGCCCGGTCCCCAGCACTCCCCCGCTCAGGCGGGCAGCAGCAACGTCGCGTAGAGGGTCAGCCCGGGCCCGAACGCCATCGCGACGACCGGCCCGTCCACCGGCCCGAGCTCCTCGAGCACCAGCAGCACGGTCGCCGAGGAGCAGTTGCCGTGCTCGGCCAGCACCCGGCGCGACGGCGCGATCTGGTCCTCGGTGAGCCCCAGCTGGTCGCGCGCGACGTCCAGGATCCGGGGCCCGCCCGGGTGCACGGCCCAGCCGGCGACGTCCTCGACCCGCAGGCCGGCGGTGTCCAGCAGCTCCTGGACGACGTCGCCCACGTGCCGGGCCAGCACGTCGGGCACCCGCGGCGACAGGCCCATCTTGAAGCCCAGATCGGTGACGTCCCAGGTCATGTGGTCGGCGGTCGAGTGGTCGGTGCGGGCGACCGTGCCGGCGACCCGCATGCCGCGCCGGGCGTCGGGCTGCAGGACCACGGCCGTGGCGGCGTCGCTGAACAGCGCGTGTGCCACCACCTGGGACAGGTCGTTGCGGGCCGGCTGCACGTGCAGGCTGGTCAGCTCGCAGCACAGCAGCACCGCCGGCCGGGACCGGGCGACGACGAAGTCGCTGACGGCGGCCAGCCCGGGCAGCGCCGCGTAGCAGCCCATGTGCCCCACCAGCAGGCGCTGCAGGCCCGCGGGCATGCCCAGGTCGCTGGCCAGCCGGATGTCCAGGCCGGGGGTGGCGTACCCGGTGCAGGTGGCGACGGCGAACAGGCCGACGTCACCGGGGGCGAGCCCGGCGGAGTCCAGCGCCGAGGCCACGGCCTGCTTCCCCAGCGGCAGCGCCTCGTTGACGTAGCGCTCCATGCGGGCGCCGGTGCCCCACTGGGAGAGGTCCTCGTGCACGGGGTTGGCCACCGCGTGCCGGGTGGTGACGCCGGAGCCGCGGAACACCCGGCGCGCGGAGCGCAGGTCGGCGTAGTGCTCGGCGAAGAACCCGTCCCAGACGTCGTCCTGGGTGTAGGTGGCCGGCAGCGCGTGCCCGGCGCCGGTGATCACGGCGGCGGTCATCGCGCGGGCGCCAGACGGTTCGTCACCGGATCGACGGTACGTGCGGCTCGGGGGCCCCGCTGCTGGAACGCTTGCGGCCGTACCCGGCGAAGAGGATCCCGCTCCACCGCATCGTCCGCATCGGCACGACAGGGATGCGCCCGCGGCGCCAGGCGACCAGCCCCCGCACGGAGGGCCGCAGGCCGACGAGCCGGAGGTCCAGGCCGAACCGGTCCGCCGCGGCCAGCAACCGGGCCCGGTCGACGAACAGCGCCGGGTCGTGGATGCCCGGCGGCGGCCCGCCGGGGATGCGCTCCCCGATGCCGACGGCCACCGGCCCGGCCAGCCGACTGTCGGCGATCGCGTCGATGACCAGCACGCCTCCCGGCACCAACAGCCGGGCGCACTCCCCGAGCACCGCGACGTCGTCCTCGACGTGCTCCAGGACCTCCCCGCAGACGACGACGTCGGCGCAGCCGTCGGCCAGCGGCACCTCCAGCACCGAACCGCGCACCGGGCTCACCCCGTGCTCGCGGGCGGTGTGCAGCCCGGCGACGCCGATGTCGACACCCACGTGCCGGTAGCCCAGGCGCTGCACGTGCGGGGCCATCAGGCCGCCGCCGCAGGCCAGGTCGACCAGGACGGCGTCCGGGCGGGGCGACGGCGGCACGTGCTCGGCGCGCGAGGCGGCCAGCCAGTGCAGCATGGCGAACCCGCCGGTCGGCTCCCACCACGAGTCGGCCAGCTGGTCGTACTGGGCCGGGTCGTTGCGGGCCAGCTCGGTGCGGGCCGGGTCTGCGCTGGCTGTCGGCACGGACGGACGCTACTTCTTCTTCAGCGGGTCGTGACCCCAGTTCATCAGCGAGTACCGCCACCGGGAGTCCTCGACCGCCTCCGAGGTGGGCTCCTGCGCCAGGTGCCGTTTCACGTACCCGGTCACCTTCCTCATGTGCGCCAGGTCGTCGTCGGTGAGGTCACCGGCCTTCGTGTGCAGCAGCTCGACGATCCGCCGGCCGGACTCGTGGCCGGTGGACTCCCCCGACCCGCCGGACTTCTGCCCGACCGCCTTGGACTCGTCGGTGTCCAGCCAGTGCTCCAGCTCCGACGGCGTCATGTTGACCGCGTCGTGGAAGTCCTCCCGGACCTGCTTGTCGTCGTCTGCCACGTCGTCCCCTCCGTCGAGTGTCCGTCCGGTCCGACGGGTACCGCACCGCCGTCGGGGGGAAACGGGCCGGGGCGCGGCCCTTCACTCACGAGCGCGGCGACCTGGCGCCAGTTCCCGCCGAATCGTCACTGGGAGAACGGACTCGATCACCCGGAGTCACGGGGCTGCGTTCCGGAACCAGGAAGGAGCCACAGCCGTCACTCCTGTGGCAACACGCAGGCCAGCGCCGTGCCCGGTGACCGGTCGGCCGCCGATGGTGAGGGCGAACCGCCGGCGTTCGCCGGCGATCGACGTACTGGAGCACCCCCTGTGAACTCGTCCCGTCGTGGCCTGCTGCTGTCCGGCCGCCGCTCCACCCAGGCCGCCGCCCTGACCCTCGGCGTCCTGACCCTCGGCGCCGTCAGCGCTCCCGCCGCACTGGCGATGCAGGCCACCGGGGACGCCGACACCGCCCCGGTCAGCCCGGCCGAGACCGGCGCCCCGCGCGTGCTCACCGACTCGCCGGTGCTCCAGCTGGCCGGCGACGAGGGCACTGCCGAGAACCCGGCGGAGTTCGGCTACGGCAAGCTCCAGCTCCGGGTGGCCGCTCAGGACGACGCCGACGTCGACCTGTCCGGCGCCCAGATCCGGTTCACCTACACCTCCTTCGGCATGCCCGCAGGGGACGCCGAGGGCGGTGAGGGGCCCGGCGACGTGCTCATCGAGGACCTCGGCGACATCACGGACCTCCAGGACCTCGGGGACCTCGGGGACCCCCAGGACCTCGGGGACCTCGGCGAGGACGAGGAGCCGGTCGCCGGTCTCGTCTGCACCACCGACAGCGAGGGCGTCTGCCTCTTCGACTCGGACGGGCCCCAGTTCGGCGACGGCGACGGCATGGTCCTGATCCCCGACGCGCAGTTCACCGTGGAGCAGATCACCGCCCCCGGCTCGGGTGCGGT
>NZ_CEEDOS010000058.1:0-21463 GCF_979256525.1 Klenkia sp. AC732
CTGCGGGGTGCGGGGTGCGGGGGCGGCGGGGTCAGGCGTCCCGGCGGTCGTCGGGCAGGTGGTCGGCGGGGACGCTGTCCAGGCCCGTGGGTCCGTCGTCGGCGCCCTCGTGCCGGCCGTGGTCGGCACCGCCGACGTCCTCGTGCCGGCCCAGCGGCTGGTCGACGACCCGGGCGTGACGCCCGGTGTCGCCGGGCCCGGGCGAGCCCGCGCCGTCCTCGGGTCGGCTGTCGACGAGCGTGGCGCCCGCCGGGGCGTCGGCGGTGGGGGCGCCGTCCTGGGACGGGGCGCCGGTCGCGGCGGCCGAGGTGGGCGCCGCAGCGCCGGCGGCGTTCGCCGATCGGGTGGCCGCCTCGGCGGCACCCTCGCCGCTCTCCTGGCCCTGCACGCCGGAGGTGGTGCGCAGCTCCAGCTGGGGCAGGAAGACCAGCACGAAGAAGCCCAGAGCGACGACGCCGGCGGCGATCAGGAACACCAGGTCGATCGAGCTGGAGAAGCCCTCCTTGAAGGGGGCGGCCAGCACGGAGTCGATCCGCTGGAACACCGAGGTGTCGGCCAGGTCGGTGCCGGCACCCTGCAGCTGGGCGGCCTGGTCGGGGTTGGCGGCGGCCGCGGCCTGGAAGGCCTCGGTGCCCTGCGCCTCGCCGTAGGCGGCCGGGACCTTGCTGCCCAGCGCGGAGAACAGCACGGACAGGAACGCCGCCGTGCCGATCGTGCCGCCCATCTGGCGGAAGAACGTCACCGAGGAGGTGGCGACGCCGATCTCCCGCGGGCTGACGGCGTTCTGCACGGCCAGGATGATCGGCTGGAAGTTGAAGCCCAGGCCCAGGCCCAGCATCACCATGAACGGCACCAGCGACCACACCGAGGTGTCGGAGTCGACGATGAAGGACAGGCTGACCAGCGAGATCACCATCAGCGCGACGCCGACCATCGGGAACAGCCGGTACTTGCCGGTGCGGGAGATGGTCTGGCCGGCGGTGATCGAGCCCAGCATGATGCCGCCGACGAGCGGGATCATCTGCAGCCCGGCGACCGTGGGGCTGGAGCCGTGCACGATCTGCAGGTACTGGGGCAGCAGCAGGATGCCACCGAACATGCCGGCGCCCAGCACGATCGAGGACAGCGCGCTGATGGTGAAGGTGCGGTTCTTGAACATCCGCAGCGGCAGAAGGGCGTCGTCGCCGTAGGAGCGCTCGGCGACGACGAACCAGACGAAGCCCAGCGCGCCGACGACGTAGGCGATGAGCGCCTTGGGGTCGGTCCAGCCCCAGGTGCGGCCCTGCTCGGCGACGATCAGCAGCGGGACCAGGAAGACGACGAGCCCGATCGCGCCCGGCCAGTCGATCTTGTGCTTGCTGCTGCGCTTGGGCAGGTGCAGGTTCTTGAACACCACGGCCAGCGCGATGGCGCCCAGCGGCACGTTGACCCAGAAGATCCAGCGCCACCCGGCCAGGCCCAGGATCGAGTCCTGGCCGGCGAGGAAGCCGCCGATGACCGGGCCCAGCACCGAGGAGGTGCCGAAGACGGCCATGAAGTAGCCCTGGTACTTGGCGCGCTGCCGGGGCGGCACGATGTCGGCGATGATCGTCAGCGCCAGCGACATCAGGCCACCGGCGCCGATGCCCTGCAGGGCGCGGAACGCGGCCAGCTCGTACATGGAGCTGGAGATGCCGCACAGGAACGAGCCGAGCACGAAGACGCTGATCGCGAAGATGAAGAACGGCCGGCGGCCGTACATGTCGCTCAACTTGCCGTAGAGCGGCGTGGCGATCGTCGAGGTGATCAGGAAGGCCGTGGTGGCCCAGGCCTGCAGGTCGTAGCCCTGCAGGTCGTCGGCGATGGTCCGGATGGCCGTGGAGACGACGGTCTGGTCCAGCGCGGCCAGGAACATGCCCAGCAGCAGGCCGACCAGGATGGTCATGATCTGCCGGTGGGTGAAGGCCCCGGAGGCGTCCGGCGCGGCGGCTGCCGCGCGGGCGTCCCGCTTGTCGGCCGCGGCGGACGCGCGGTCGGTGGTCTGGGTCATCGGTCCTTCTCGGGGGTGGGTCGGGTCTGCTGGCCGCCGGCGGCGGCAGCAGGGTCTCGGGGGGTGGCCGCGCCGGGCGGGGCGGCGGCGAGCGTCGGGAGCGCGTCGGTGAGGTCCTCGACGAAGCGGTGCAGCAGGCCGCCGAAGACGGTGACGTCCTGGACGGGCCAGTCGCGGGTGACGGTCTCGAAGAGGGCCTCGCGCTCGGCGTGCATGCCCTCGACGACGGCCTGCCCGGCCGGGGTGATGACCAGCCGGCTGGCCCGGCCGTCGGAGGCGTCGGCGACGCGCTGGACCAGGCCGGTGTCGACCAGCACGGTGACGTGCCGGCTGACGGTGGACGGGTCGGCGTGCACCATCTCCGCCAGCGCGCCCTGCCGGATGGCACCCAGCCGGGACAGCGGGAAGAGCAGCACGTGCGCGGCGCGCTGGCGGGCGGCGTCGGGGCCCGCCCCGGCGGCGGCCTGGGCCTTGAGTGCGTGGACGACGCGCATCAGCCGGGACAGCTCCTCGGACAGCGAGTGCACGCCGTCGAGGCGGTCGAGGGCGTCGCCGTCGCCGGTGGCCGACACGGTCGTCGGCTCGGTGGCGGTCATGGGGCTCCGATCAGGCGTGCGGTGGTGTGCGTGCGGCGTGCGGCGTGCGGCGTGCGGGGTGCGGGGTGTGGCGAGCGGGGTGCGGACGGCGGTGTCCGGCGAGGACGGTTGCACGGTACAAGCCGTTGCGCCGTACATGCAACGAGTTTCAGCCTGCACGTTGTCTGTGAGTCGCAACCCGGTGGCGACCGGGTGGGACCCTGGAGGGACAGCCCCCCGCCGTCCACCAAGGAGCACCGTGACCGAGCACGACGACCTCCGGTCGCGGCTGTCCACCCTCACCCTCGAGGACGAGCACCGGCTGCGCCGCCGGCTCGACGGCCTGCGCAGCGTGCGCGACCCCGCCGCCCGCGCCCGCAAGCGCGAGCAGCTGGACGCCGACGTCGTCCGCGCCGAGGCCCGGATTGCCGCCCGCCGGGCCGCCGTCCCGACCGTGAGCTACCCCGAGGCGCTGCCGGTCAGCCAGCGCAAGGACGACATCGCCGCGGCGATCCGGGACGCCCAGGTCGTCGTGGTCGCCGGGGAGACCGGGTCGGGCAAGACCACCCAGCTGCCCAAGGTCCTGCTGGAGCTGGGCCGGGGCGTGCGCGGGCGGATCGGGCACACCCAGCCGCGCCGGATCGCCGCCCGCACCGTCGCCGAGCGGATCGCCGAGGAGCTGGGCTCACCGCTGGGCGAGGTGGTCGGCTACAAGGTCCGCTTCACCGACCAGGTCGGCGACACCAGCCTGGTGAAGCTGATGACCGACGGCGTGCTGCTGGCCGAGGTCCAGCGCGACCGGCTGCTGCGCCAGTACGACACGATCGTCATCGACGAGGCGCACGAGCGGTCGCTGAACATCGACTTCCTGCTCGGCTACCTGGCCCAGCTGCTGCCCCGCCGTCCCGACCTCAAGATCGTGATCACCTCGGCCACGATCGACGTGGACCGGATCGCAAAGCACTTCGGTGACGCCCCCGTCGTCGAGGTGTCCGGCCGCACGTTCCCGGTCGAGGTCCGCTACCGGCCCGTCGTGGACCCCGACGACGCCGGGGCCGACCCCGACCGGGACCAGACGACGGCGATCGTCGACGCCTGCCGCGAGCTGGTCGCCGAGGGTCCCGGCGACGTGCTGGTCTTCCTGGCCGGCGAGCGGGACATCCGGGACACCGCCGACGCCCTGGGGGAGGCGGCCTTCGCGCACACCGAGGTGCTGCCGCTCTACTCGCGGCTGTCGGCGGCCGACCAGCACAAGGTCTTCCAGCCGCACACCGGCCGGCGGATCGTGCTGGCCACCAACGTCGCCGAGACGTCGCTGACCGTGCCCGGCATCCGCTACGTCGTGGACCCCGGGACGGCGCGGATCAGCCGGTACAGCCATCGCACCAAGGTGCAGCGGCTGCCCATCGAGGCGATCAGCCAGGCCTCGGCCCGGCAGCGCTCGGGCCGCTGCGGGCGCACCTCGGACGGCATCGCGATCCGGCTGTACACCGAGGCCGACTTCGAGGAGCGCCCCGAGTTCACCGACCCGGAGATCCTGCGCACCAACCTGGCCTCGGTGCTGCTGCAGATGGCCTCCCTCGGGCTCGGCGAGGTCGAGGACTTCCCGTTCCTGGACCCGCCGGACCGACGGTCGGTCGCCGACGGCATCGCCCTGCTGGAGGAGCTCGGCGCGCTGACGCCGGAGGGGGAGCTCACCGAGACCGGCCGGGCGCTGGCCGCGCTGCCGCTGGACCCGCGGCTGGCCCGGATGGTCGTGGAGGCCGACCGGCGCGGGGTCCTGGAGGAGGTGCTGGTCATCGCTGCCGGGCTCACCGTGCAGGACGTCCGCGAGCGCCCCGCCGACGCCCAGGCCGCTGCCGACCAGCTGCACGCCCGGTTCGCCGCCGAGGACTCCGACTTCACCTCGATCCTCAACCTGTGGCGCTACCTGGGTGAGCAGCAGGCCGAGCTGTCGGGCAGCCAGTTCCGCCGCACCGTCAAGCGCGAGTACCTGCACTGGCTGCGGATCCGGGAGTGGCAAGACCTGCACGGCCAGCTGCGCGGCACCGCCCGCCGGCTGGGCATGACCCTGCAGGACGGGCGCGGCGAGCTCGCCCCCGAGCCCGACGAGCGCGGCGTGCACGCGGCGCTGCTGTCGGGGCTGCTGTCCCAGGTCGGCCTGCAGGTCGAGCCCAAGAAGGACGCCGCCCCGGCCGACAAGCGCCGTGGCTCCCGGGAGTACACCGGTGCCCGCGGTGCCACCTTCGTCATCGCGCCGGGGTCGGTGCTGACCCGCAAGCCCCCGCGCTGGGTCGTCGCCGGTGAGCTGGTCGAGACCAGCCGGCTCTTCGCCCGCACCTGCGCCCGGGTCGACCCCGAGACCATCGAGTCCCTCGCCGACCACCTGGTCAAGCGGCAGTACAGCGAGCCCCGGTGGGACGCCAAGCGCGGCTCCGTCGTCGCCACCGAGCGGGTCACGCTCTACGGCATCCCGCTCGTCGTCGGCCGCCGGGTCCAGTACGGCTCGATCGACCCCGTCGTCAGCCGCGAGCTGTTCATCCGGCACGCGCTGGTGCAGGGGGAGTGGCAGACCAACCACCGGTTCTGGGCGCACAACCAGCAGGTCCTGGCCCAGGTCGAGGAGCTGGAGGAGCGGGCCCGCCGGCGCGACATCCGGGTCGACGACGAGACCGTCTTCGACCTCTACGACGCCCGGGTCGGCCCGGACGTCGTCTCCAGCCGGCACTTCGACGCCTGGTGGAAGCAGACCCGCCGCCAGCACCCGGACCTGCTCGACTTCACCCCCGAGATGCTCACCGACGCCGGGGTCGCCGACCAGGTGCGGCTGGCCGACTACCCCGACGAGGTCCACCTCACCCAGGGCCTGACGCTGCCGCTGTCCTACGCCTTCTCCCCGGGCGCGGACGACGACGGCGTGACCGTCGACGTCCCGCTCGGGGTGCTGGACACCGTCGCCGAGCAGACCTCGGGTGCCTCGCTGGCCTGGACCGTCCCGGGGCAGCGCGAGGAGCTGGTGACGGCGCTGCTGCGCGGGCTGCCCAAGCAGCTGCGCCGCGGTCTGGTGCCCATCCCCGACCGGGTGCGCGAGGTGCTGCCGCACATCGCGCCCACCGAGCCGCTGCTGCCGGCCCTGGAGCGCGAGGTCCGCCGGGCCACCGCGGTGACCATCCCGCACGACGCGTGGGCGCCCGAGAGCGTGCCCGACCACCTGCGGGCCACCTTCCGGGTGCTGGACGACAGGGCGCGGCCACTGGCCACCGGCAAGGACCTGGCGGCGCTGCGCCGGCAGGTCGCACCGCAGTCCCGGGCCTCGCTGGCCGCCGCGTCGGCCGACGTCAGCCGGACCGGGCTGACCTCCTGGACGCTGGGCACGCTGCCGGCCACCGTGCAGGTCTCCCGCGGCGGCCACCTGGTGACGGCGTACCCCGCGCTGGTCGACGAGGGCGCCACCGTCGGCGTCCGGGTGGTGCCGACGGCGGCCGAGGCCTCCCGGCTGACCTGGCCGGGTGCCCGCCGGCTGCTGCTGCTGGCCGTGGGCTCGCCGGTCAAGCCGGTGGTCAAGTCGCTGGGCCCCCGGAGCCGGCTGGCCCTGCAGTTCAACCCCGACGGCGAGATCCCCGACCTGGTGGCCGACTGCGTGGACGCCGCGGCCGACGAGCTGATCGCCACCCACGGCGGCCCCCCGCGCGACCAGGCCGCCTTCGAGGCGCTGGTCGCGGGGTCCAGGACCCAGCTGCACACGCTCACCGCCGACTGCGTGCGCCGGGTCGAGGCCGTGCTGACCGAGGCGCGCGAGGCGGCCATCGCGATCGGGGCGGCGCCCGGACGGCGGGTGCCCGAGGCCGCCATCGCCGACCTCCGGGCCCAGATGACCGGCCTGCTGCACCGCGGCTTCGTCGCCACCGCCGGCCGCCGGCGGCTGCCGGACCTGGTCCGCTACCTCAAGGGCATGGTGCACCGGCTGGAGAAGCTGCCGGCCAACGCCGTCCGGGACGCCATGTGGCAGGAGCAGATCGAGGCGGTCACCGCGGAGTACCGGCAGCTGCGCGCCCAGGTGCCGGCCGTCGGCGGCCCCGACGACCCGGTGGCCCGGGTGCGCTGGATGGTCGAGGAGCTGCGGGTCGGCCTGTTCGCCCAGGTGGTGGGCACCCCGCGGCCGATCAGCGAGCAGCGGGTGCTCAAGGCGATCGACGCCATCCCGGTCCCGGCCGGCTGACCCGGTTTGCGCCCCCCGGGGGGCGGGGACTGCTCAGGTGACCTCTGAGACGAAGGAGCACCACCGTGAGCGAGTCCACCAGTCACACCGAGTCCACCACCGTCGAGAGCCACAGCTCCGGCACCCACGCCGCCGGCGAGGGGGTCAGCGACCGCGAGATGGTCGAGACCGTCGCCGAGCAGACCGACAGCGCGTCGGAGAACGCCCAGAACGCGGGCAAGGACTGGGACGGCGACGCCTCGGAGACGCCCGCGCCGACGGAGTAGCGCTCAGCCCCGCGGCGTCGTCCCCTCCGGGAGGACGACGTCGCGGGCAGCACCCCAGCCCGCCCACGCCATGGGCACCAGCAGGACCAGCAGCAGGACCAGCGGCCACTCCCAGCCACCGGTGAGGTCGTGCAGCGCACCCAGGACCACCGGTCCGGTCGCCGCGACCAGGTAGCCCAGGCACTGCGCGACACCGCCGAGCCGGGCCGCGGTCAGCGGGGTGGCGCTGCGCAGCACGATGAGGGTGAGCGCGAGGGCGAACCCGCCGCCCTGTGCCAGCCCGAACAGCGACACCCACACCACCGACCCGGTCGCGGGCCACAGCAGCAGCCCGCCGACGCCGGTCGCGTAGCCGATGACGACCGCCACGACCAGCAGGCGCTGGCCGCGGCCGCGCTCCTGCAGCCGGCCGGCCACGGTGGGCCCGAAGAAGGCCCCGACCGCCCCGGTCACCGTGCACACGGCCAGCAGCAGGCCGCCGTCGGCCACCGGCAGCCCGGCGTCCACCAGCAGCGTGGGCAGCCAGGCCGCGACGGCGTAGAACTGCGTGCTCTGCATGCCCAGGAAGACCGTCACCCGCACCGCCAGGCCGTGCCGCAGCAGGCCCCACGAGGGCCCCGGGCTGGCCGCCGCCCCGCGGCGGGAGCGCCCGGTGCCGGCCACCGGCAGCCACACCGCCAGCGCCAGCACCGCCAGCAGCAGCCAGGACGCCAGCGCCACCCGCCACCCGACGCCCAGTGCCATCGCGATCGGCACGGTCAGCCCGGCGGCCAGCGCCGCCCCGGCGTTCAGCGCAGCCGAGTACAGGCCCATCACCAGGCCGGGCTGGGCGAACTCGCGCTTGACGTAGGCCGGCACCAGCACGTTCGCCGTGGCGATCGCGGCCCCGGCCACCACCGTGCCGCCGTAGAGCGCGGCCACCGGGTCCAGCAGGCGCAGCGCCGTGCCCCCGGCCAGCAGCACCAGCGACGCCGCGACCGCCGTCTCCAGGCCCAGCCGGCGGGCCAGCCCGGGTGCCAGCGGCGCGAAGGCGCCGAAGCACAGCACCGGCAGCGAGGTCAGCAGCCCGCCCAGCGCGCTGGACAGCCCGGTGTCGGTGCGGATGTCGCCCAGCACCGGCGCGACGCCGACGACGGCCGGCCGCTGGTTCAGCGCCACCAGGACGACGGCGACCACCAGCAGCACGGTCCCGGCGGTCGTGCGGGAGGGCGGTGTCGCGGTGTGCGGGAGGGGCGGTGCGGCGTCCACCGGGCCAGCAGACCACGTGCCCCCGACACCCCCAGAGGCGGTGGGTGGCACTGAGTGCAGCCCAGGCGCGACCGGGGGTGGTCCGGCTCACACCACCGTGCGACAGTGACGGCCAGCACCCTGTCGCACGACGATCGACGAACGACGGAAGCGAGCGCATGAGCATCCTCGGCACCCGGGTGGTCCGCACGGAGGACCCCCAGTTCCTGACCCGTGGGGCGGTCTACACCGACGACCTCACCGACGAGCGCCTGACCGGCGCCCTGCACGCCACGTTCGTGCGCTCCCAGGTCGCGCACGCGAAGGTCCTGTCGGTCGACACGGAGGCCGCGAAGACCGCGCCCGGCGTCGTCGCCGTCTACACCGCCGCTGACCTGACCGACCTGCCCCCGCTGGCCCCGCCGTTCCCGTTCATCGCCGCGGAGTTCGAGCGCCAGTGGCTGTGCACCGACACGGTCCGCTTCGTCGGTGACGCCGTCGCCGTCGTGCTGACCGAGGAGCGCTACCAGGGCGAGGACGCCGCGGAGATGGTCGTCGTCGACCTCGACGTGCTGCCCGCCGTCGTCGGCACCGCGAACGCCGCCAAGGACGAGACGCTGCTGTTCCCCGCCGCCGGCACCAACGTGCTGGCCGCCTTCGGGGAGCCCGCGCCGGCCGACTTCTTCGACGGCTGCGAGGTCGTCGTCGAGCAGGCCGTGGTCAACCAGCGGGTGGCCCCCGTGCCGCTGGAGACCCGGGCCACCTCGGCCGTGTGGGGCGAGGACGGCCGGGTCACCGTCTGGTGCACCAACCAGGGCGCGCAGCAGGCCAAGGGCCAGATCGCCGACTGGCTGGGCATCGACGCCGGCCTGGTCCACCTGGTCACCCCCGACGTCGGTGGCGGCTTCGGCGCGAAGATCGGCGCCGACCCCGAGTACGCGCTGATCGCCCACCTGGCCAAGCTGTCCGGCCGCCCGGTCCGCTGGACCGAGAGCCGCTCGGAGAACCTGACCTCGATGCTGCACGGCCGCGGCCAGGACCAGGTCGTGAAGATCGGCGGCAGCCGCGACGGCACGGTGCACGCCTACAGCCTGGTCACCGACCAGGACGGCGGCGCCTACCCGCGCATCGGCGTCGTGCTCCCCACGCTGACCATGCTGATGACGCCGGGCACCTACGCCTTCCCCAAGGTGCACGCCCAGGCCCGCGTGCTGGCCACCAACACCACCTCGATCGGCGCCTACCGCGGCGCCGGCCGTCCCGAGGCCACCGCGGCCGTCGAGCGGGCGATCGACCTGTTCGCCGCCGAGATCGGCATGGACCCGGCCGAGGTCCGCCGGATCAACCTGGTGCCGGCGTTCGACGAGCCGCACGCCACCCCCACCGGCGCCACCTACGACAGCGGCGACTACGTCGCGGCGCTGGACCGGGCCCTGGAGGCCTCGGGCTACGCCGAGCTGCGCGCCGAGCAGGCCGCCCGTCGCGAGCGCGGCGACGTCCGGCAGCTGGGCATCGGCGTCAGCACCTACGTGGAGATCACCGGTGCGGACAACGGCGCCGGCACCGGCGAGGAGGCCGAGCTCGAGGTGCACCCCGACGGCACAGCCACCGTGCTCACCGGCACCTCCCCGCACGGCCAGGGCCACGCCACCACCTGGGCGATGCTGGCCAGCGACCAGCTGGGCATCCCGGTCGAGAAGATCACCGTGCTGCACGGCGACACCGACCGGATCCCCAAGGGCGGCGGCACGATGGGCTCGCGCTCCCTGCAGCAGGGTGGCGCCGCGGTGCACCAGGCCGCGGTCGAGCTGGTCGAGCTGGCCAAGAAGCGCGCGGCCGAGCGGCTGGAGGCCAACCCCGACGACCTCGTCGTGGACCTGGGCACCGCCTCGCTGACCGTCAAGGGCACCCCCGGCGTCTCGGTGAGCTTCGCCGAGCTCGCCGCCGAGGAGGCCCTGCTGGTGCAGACCACCTTCACCGCCGCCGCGGCCACCTTCCCCTTCGGCGCGCACGTCGCCGTCGTGGAGACCGACGTGGAGTCGGGCAAGGCCACCGTCGTCCGGATCGTCACCGTCGACGACGCCGGCACGATCATCAACCCGCTGCTGGCCGAGGGCCAGCGCCACGGCGGGATCGCCCAGGGCGTGGCCCAGGCGCTGCTGGAGGAGGTCCTCTACGACGAGGACGGCAACCCGCAGACCTCCACGCTCGCGGACTACCCGTTCATCTCCGCCACCGAGCTGCCCAGCTTCGAGCTGGTGGACATGGCCACCCCGACCCCGATGAACCCGCTGGGTGCCAAGGGGATCGGCGAGGCCGGGACGATCGGCTCCACGCCGGCCGTGCAGTCCGCCGTCATCGACTCCGTCGCCCACCTCGGCGTCCGGCACGTCGACATGCCCGCCACCTCCATGCGCGTCTGGCAGGCCGTGCAGGCCGCCCAGGCGGGCGCCCAGACCCAGAACGGGAGCACGAACTGATGCAGGTCTCGATGACCGTCAACGGGCAGCAGCGGACCGACGAGGTCGAGCCGCGGATGCTGCTGGCGCACCACCTGCGCGACAACCTGGGGCTCACCGCCACCAACATCGGCTGCGACTCGACGTCCTGCGGTGCCTGCACCGTCATCGTCGACGGGCTCAGCGTGAAGAGCTGCACCGTGCTGGCCCTGCAGGTCGAGGGCGGCGAGGTGACCACGCTGGAGGGCCTGGCTGGTGAGGACGGCGAGCTGCACCCGGTGCAGGCCGCCTTCCAGTCCGAGCACGGCCTGCAGTGCGGGTTCTGCACCTCGGGGATGGTCATGGCCTCGGTGGGCGTCCTCGCGGCGAACCCCAGCCCCACCGACCGGGAGGTCCGCGAGGGCCTGGAGGGCAACCTCTGCCGCTGCACCGGCTACCACAACATCGTCCGCGCGGTCCTCAAGGCCGCCGAGGCCGGACCGGTCGCCGGTCAGGTCCCGCAGCGCTCCCAGGAGGTGTCCGCGTGATCCCCAGCCCGTTCGACTACGTGCGGGTGACCTCGGTCGACGAGGCCGTCGCGGCCCTGGCCGAGCACGGTGAGGACGCCAAGATCCTGGCCGGCGGGCACTCGCTGCTGCCGATCATGAAGCTGCGGCTGGCGATCCCCTCGGTGCTCATCGACATCTCCGGGATCACCGACCTGAACTACGTGCGGGTCGACGGCGACCAGGTCGCCATCGGGGCCGGCACCCGGCACCACGACCTGGAGAACTCCGACGTGGCGAAGGCCGAGGTGCCGCTGCTGCCGCACGTCGCCTCCCGGGTCGGGGACCCCCAGGTCCGCCACCGCGGCACCCTGGGCGGCACCGTCGCGCACTGCGACCCCGCCTCGGACCTGCCCACCGCGCTGCTCGCGCTGGGCGCCGACGTCGTGCTGGCCGGACCGGAGGGACGGCGCACCCTGCCGATCACCGAGTTCTTCCTCGGCTTCTTCGAGACGGCCATGGAGGAGGGCGAGATGATCGTCGAGCTCCGGGTCCCGCGCACCGGCGACGCCGGCTGGGCCTACGAGAAGTTCACCCGCCGGGAGAACGACTGGCCGATCGTGTCCGCGGCCGTGGCCCACCTGCCCGGTGGCGGGGTCGGCGTGGCGATGGCGAACATGGGCGGCGTGGTCCTGCGGGCCCCCGCCGTCGAGGCCGCCCTCGCCGAGGGGAAGTCCATCGCCGAGGCCGCCGCGCTGGCCGCCGAGGGCACCTCGCCGTCGTCGGACATGCACGCCGACGCCGAGTACCGCTCACACCTGGCCCGCTTGCTGGTGCGCCGGGCGCTCACCGTCGCGGCCGGCGAGGCCGCGCCCAGCACCGCGGAGTCCACCGCCGCAGCCTGACCCCACCCAGCCACCCCCTTCCCGCTGGGTGGCTGGACCGTCCAGCAGGGGGATGAGCCACCGTCGACGGCGGCTCATCCCCCTGTCCGGTGGCTGAGCCATCCAGCGGGGAGAGGGGGCGACGGGTCGTCAGCGTCAGACGGCGGTGATCATCCCGGCGGCGACGGTGGCGTTGGTGGCCTCGTCGACCAGGATGAACCGGCCGGTCGCCCGGTTGTGCCGGTAGTCGTCGACGAACAGCGGCTGCGTGGTGCGCAGGGTGACCCGGCCGATGTCGTTGAGACCCAGCTCGGTGGCCTCGGCGTCGGGCTCCAGGGTGTTGACGTCCAGGCGGTGGTGCAGGGCCTTCACCACCGCCCGCACCGAGCGGGTGGTGTGCTTGACCGCCAGCTTCTGCCGGGCGCGCAGCGGCTCGTCGGTCATCCAGCAGACCACCGCCTCCAGGTCCTGGGTCACCGTCGGTGCGCCGTCGGGGCGGCACAGCAGGTCCCCGCGGGAGACGTCGACGTCGTCGGCCAGCCGCACGGTCACCGCCATCGGCGGGAAGGCCTCGTCCACCGGTCCGGCGGGCCCGTCGATCGCGGCGATCGTCGTCGTCCGGCCCGAGGGCAGCACCTGCACCTCGTCGCCGGGACGCAGCACGCCGCTGGCCACCGTGCCGGCGTAGCCCCGGTAGTCCCGGTGCGCATCGGACTGCGGCCGGATCACGTACTGCACCGGGAACCGGACGTCGTCGACGTTCACGTCGCTGGCGACCTCGACGTGCTCCAGGTGGTGCAGCAGCGACGGGCCGTCGTACCAGGGCATCCGCTCCGACGGCGTCACCACGTTGTCCCCGGCCAGCGCCGAGATCGGGACGACGGTCAGGTCCGGGACGTCGAGCAGGGCCGCGAAGGCGGTGAACTCCTCCCGGATGGCGGTGAAGACGTCCTGCGACCAGTCGACGAGGTCCATCTTGTTCACCGCGACCACCAGGTGCGGGACCCGCAGCAGCGAGGCCAGGTAGGCGTGCCGGCGGGACTGCTCCAGCACGCCCTTGCGGGCGTCGACCAGCACGATGGCCAGGTCCGCGGTGGAGGCGCCGGTGACCATGTTGCGGGTGTACTGCACGTGTCCGGGGGTGTCGGCCAGGACGAACGTGCGCCGCGGGGTGGTGAAGTACCGGTAGGCGACGTCGATGGTGATGCCCTGCTCTCGCTCGGCGCGCAGGCCGTCGGTGAGCAGCGACAGGTCGACGTGGTCGCCGCGGCTGGCCCGGGAGATCGCCTCGTACTGGTCCTCGAAGACGGCCTTGGAGTCGTAGAGCAGTCGGCCGATCAGGGTGGACTTGCCGTCGTCGACGGAGCCGGCGGTGGCGATCCGCAGGATGTCCTTGCGGGCGGTGGCGATCTCGGCCGCGGCGGTGGCGAGCTCGTCGTGGATCTCGGGGGCGCTCACGCGGCCACCTCCTGGTGCTCGGGCTGGCGGGGGAGGGGAGACCGGCGGACGCTCACCTGGTGTTCTTCGCCCCGCTGGTCCCCGGCCTGCTGGTCGTGGTGGTCGGGTACCTGGTGGGCTACGGGCTGACCGTGCTGGTCAGCCGCGGTCTGGACGCGGCCTTCCACGCCCCGCTGGGCCCCGGTGTGCCCGAGGTGGTGGGCTGGCTGCTGGGCGTCGCGCTGCTGGTCGGGCTGGTGCGCTGGCTGCTCAGGCGCCGGCGACGTCGGGGTCGGGCGGGCCATCAGAAGTAGCCCTCCTTCTTCCGGTCCTCCATCGCGGCGTCGCTGACCTTGTCGTCGCCGCGGGTGGCGCCGCGCTCGGTCAGCCGGGTCACCGCGATCTCGGCGATGACCTCCTCGACGGTGACGGCGGTGGAGCGGACCGCCGCGGTGAGGTTCGCGTCCCCGACGGTGCGGTAGCGCACCGACTCCCGGGTGACCTGCTCGCCCTCGCGCGGGGTGATGAACTCGTTGACCGCGTAGAGCATGCCGCCGCGGTCGACGACGTCCCGCTCGGCGGCCAGGTACAGCTCGGGGATCGCGATGTCGCAGTGCGCGATGTAGGACCAGATGTCCAGCTCGGTCCAGTTCGACAGCGGGAACACCCGGATCGACTCACCGAGGTGGATCCGGCCGTTGTAGAGGTCCCAGAGCTCGGGGCGCTGGTTCTTGGGGTCCCACTGGCCGAACTCGTCGCGGAAGCTGAACACCCGCTCCTTGGCCCGGGCCTTGTCCTCGTCGCGGCGGGCTCCGCCGAACAGCGCGGTGAACCCGTGCTGCTCGACCGCGTCCAGCAGCACCGGGGTCTGGATCCGGTTGCGGGAGCCGTTGGGCTCCTGCTTGACCGTGCCGGCGGCGATCGCGTCGGGCACCGAGGCCACCACGAGCTCCACGCCCAGCTCGGCGACCCGGCGGTCCCGGAAGGCGAGCACCTCGGGGAAGTTCAGCCCGGTGTCCACGTGCATGACCGGGAACGGGATGCGGGCCGGGGCGAAGGCCTTGCGGGCCAGCTCCAGCATGACGATGGAGTCCTTGCCGCCGCTGAAGAGCAGCACCGGGCGTTCGAGCTCGGCGGCGACCTCGCGGATCACGTGGATCGACTCGGCCTCGAGGGTCTGCAGCTGGGTCAGCCGGTGGTCAACGGTGCTCACGCGCGGGTGCTCCGGGGGCTCGAGGACGGCGGACGGACGGTCCATCCCCACCACTCAGGTGGGGATTGCGTCGACCAGTCTCGCTCATGCCCCTGGTCGGACCGCCGCCAGCACCCGTCCGGCCAGCTCCGGGCGGCAGACGACGAGGTCGGGCAGCCAGGCCTCCGCCGTGTTGTAGACCAGCGGCGACCCGTCCAGGCGGGAGGTGAACAGCCCCGCGGCGCGCGCCACGGCGACCGGCGCAGCCGAGTCCCACTGGTACATCCCGCCGGCGTGGACGTAGGCGTCGGCCTCCCCGCGCACCACGGCCAGCGTCTTGTAGCCCGCCGAGCCCAGCGGCACCAGCACCGCGCCCAGCGCCTCCGCCGCGGCCCGGGCCTCCGCCGGGGGCCGGCTGCGCGAGACAGTGACCCGCAGCGGCCCCTCCGGCACCGGTGGGACGACGGGCGCCGGCGCGGTGGTCAGCACCTCGCCGTAGGCCGGCAGCCCCACGGCGGCCGCCGTCAGGTCGCCGGCGTCCCGCTCCCACAGGGCCACGTGCACCGCCCAGTCCCGGCGGTCCCCGGAGCGGTACTCCCGGGTGCCGTCCAGCGGGTCGACGATCCAGACCCGGTCGGCCGACAGCCGGGCCGGGTCGTCCACGGCCTCCTCGCTGAACACGGCGTCCCCCGGGCGGTGCTGGGCGAGGACGGCGGCGATGGCCCGCTGCGCGGCGGCGTCCCCGGCGTCCCCGAGGGCCGCCTCGTGCAGCTCCCCGGCCTCGCGCAGCGGCAGCAGCACGTCGGCGGCGGCCCGGGCGGCCAGCGCCGCGACCTGGACGTCGGTGAGCTCGGTGGCGGCGGGCATCAGGCCCCGTCCCCGTGCAGGGCGGTCGCGTCGGTGGCCCGGCCGGGCGGCGCGTGCCTCCCCGCGGCGTCGGTGATCGCGCCGAAGTAGTCGCCCATCTTCTCCTCGCGCGGGGTCACGAAGACCCCGGACACCTCGACCAGCGCCCGGTCGGGGTCGGCCGCGGTGGCGATGCTGCCGCCGATGAGGGTCTTGCGGCCCTGCTCCTCGGTGACCCGGGCGCGCAGGACCAGCGGGGTGTCCAGCGGCACCGGGCCGCGGTAGTCCAGGGCCAGGTGCGCGGTCATGCCCCAGCGGTTCCCGGCGATCGCGGCGGCACCCAGCATCTGGTCCATCAGCAGCCCGCTCATCCCGCCGTGCAGGAACCCGGGCGGCCCCTCGTACTGCAGACCCAGGGTGGCCTCGGCCTGCACCCCGCCGTCCTCGGTGCGGCGCACCCGCAACGGCGGGGCGATCGCGCTGCCGACCCCGGTGACCGGGGAGAACACCCGACGGAACGCGATCGGGTCGTCCAGCACCGGCAGCCGGGTGCGCTCCCGGGTCGCGGCCCCGAGCTCGGCGGTGATCTCCCGGGCCCGGGCCGCAGCCGCGCGCAGCTCGTCGGGGCCGACCGTGGTGGCCACCGAGACGCCCACCAGCTCCCGCAGGGCGCTGCCCAGCTCGGTGACGGCGGCCATCAGCTCGGGGTCGTAGCTGCTCTCGGGGATCACCGTCGGACCGTATCCCCCGGCCGGTCGGCCGGGGTCAGACGGCGCCCTCCGGCCCGGTCCGCGGCAGCCGGACGGCGAAGGTCGCCCCCTGCCCGGGTGCCGTGGTGAGGGTGACCGTGCCGCCGTGCGCGGCGACCAGCGAGGACACGATCGACAGGCCGAGCCCGGTGCCGCCGGCGGCCCGGGTGCGGGAGGCGTCGGCGCGGTAGAACCGCTCGAAGACCCGCTCGGCGTCGGCTGCGGACAGGCCGGGGCCCTCGTCGGTGACCGACACGGTGACCGCGTCGGGGTCGCCCGGTTCCTCGGACAGCCGGACGGTGACCCGGGCGTCGACCGGGGTGTGGGTGAGGGCGTTGGTGACCAGGTTGCCGACCACCTGCCGCAACCGGCCCTCGTCACCGAGGACGACGGGGACGTCGGTGAGCGAGTCGTCGAGCACCAGCTCGACGGTCCGGTCGGGCTGGACCGCCCGGGCGTCGTGCACGGCGTCCCCGGCGACCTCCTCGAGGTCCACCGGCAGGGCGGCCACCGGGCGCTGCTGGTCCAGGCGGGCCAGCTGCAGCAGGTCCTCGACCAGCATGCCCATCCGGGTCGCCTCGGCCTCGATCCGGGCCATCATGCGCGCGGTCTCCGGGTCGTCCCCGCCCACACCGCCCGCGGCGCCGTGCCGGTACAGCTCGGCGAAGCCGCGGATCGAGGTCAGCGGCGTGCGCAGCTCGTGGCTGGCGTCGGCGACGAAGCGGCGCATCCGGGTCTCCGAGGCCCGGGCCTGCTCCTCCGAGCGGGACTGGGCCTGGAACGCGCCCTCGATCCGGGTGAGCATGCCGTTGAGCGCCTGGGACAGCCGGCCGACCTCGGTGCGGTCGTCGCCCGCGGGCACCCGGCGGGAGAGGTCCCCGGCGGCGATCGCAGCGGCGGTGTGCTCGACGTCCACGAGGGGACGCAGCGAGTTGCGCACCAGCAGGTACCCGGCGACGCCGAGCACCACCAGGACCAGGGCACCGACGATCAGCTGGACCAGGATCAGCCGGCCCAGCGCGCGCTGGTCACCGGACAGGTCGATGCCCGCGACCACCACCGTGTCGTCGGTCAGCTGCTCCGACACCAGCAGCCACGACGTCTTCCCGTCGGCGGAGCCCAGGGTGAAGGGCGCGTCGTCGTAGGAGTCGATGGTGCTCGGGGTGATCGCCGAGACGTCGGGCAGCGAGTCCGGGTCCTCGTCCCCGCCCTGCACGACCCGCCCGCCGGTCCGGTCGGCACAGGCGATCAGGGTGGGCCCGGCGAAGCGGTAGGGGGTGGAGCACAGCTGCAGGGTCCGGGCCGGCTCGGTCACGAGGGACTGGATCTGGGTCTGCAGCTCGCCCTGCTGCTGCCCGATCAGGTAGTCCCGCAGCTGGGACGTCGCCACGTACCCGGTGGCGCCCAGTGCGACGGTCACCAGCAGCACCAGCAGGGTGACCAGGGTGATCCGCAGCGGTACCCGCTGGGGGTGCAGGGCCGGCGCGGGGGCCGGGTCGGCCGCAGCAGACGCCGGGACGGGCGAGGAGTCCTGCTCCTCGCCCGTCCCGGTGCGGTCGGTCGTGCCTGGGGCCACGGGGGCGGCTCAGCTCCCGCGTGGCAGGCGCAGCGAGTAGCCCACGCCGCGCAGGGTGTGCAGCAGGCGGGGCTCGGTGGTGTCGATCTTGCGGCGCAGGTAGGAGATGTAGGACTCCACGACGTTGGCCTCGCCGTTGAAGTCGTAGTTCCAGACGTGGTCGAGGATCTGCGCCTTGGACAGCACCCGGCCCGGGTTGCTCATCAGGTAGCGCAGCAGCTTGAACTCCGTGGGCGACAGGCTGATCAGCTCACCGGCCTTGACGACCTCGTGGGACTCCTCGTCCAGCTCGATGTCGGCGAACACCAGCCGCGGGGACTCCTCGACGCGCCGGGCGCCCTGGCTGCGGCGCAGCACCGCGCGGATCCGGGCCAGCACCTCGTCGAGGCTGAAGGGCTTGGTGACGTAGTCGTCCCCACCCAGTGTCAGACCGGAGACCTTGTCCTCGGCGGCGTCCCGGGCGGTGAGGAACAGCACCGGGGTGTGCGTGCCGTTCTGCCGCAGCCGCCGGACGACGCCGAAGCCGTCCAGGCCCGGCATCATCACGTCCAGCACCACGAGGTCGGGGCGGAACTGGGCGGCGACCGCGAGGGCCTGCTGGCCGTCGGCGGCGGTGGCCACCTCGAAGCCCGCGTAGCGCAGGCTGGCCGAGAGCAGCTCGCGGATGTTGGGCTCGTCGTCGACCACGAGCAGCCGCGCCTCGGGTGCTCGCTGACCCGTGCTGCTGGTCATCCGGCCCCCCGTGAGCTCCGTCGTCGTCATGACCACAGCCTCTTCCCAGCGACTGAGGCCGTCCTGGACGCTACCTGTGAGGACGCTGCGAGCTGCTCAGCCGGCGGGGGACATGGCGCGGCCGCGCCGCCAGTAGCCGATGGCGTGGTGCTGGCCGCGGCCCAGGCCCCAGCGGCGGCGCAGGTCGGCGCGCGCGGCCCGGACGGTCGCGGACTCGGCGGCCACCCAGGCGAAGATGTCCTCGCCCTCGGGACGGTCCAGGGCGGCGATCGCGTCGGCCAGCAGCGGGGCCTCGCCGGGGGCGGCGTCCCCGCGGTGCAGCCAGCGCAGCTCGACGCCGGGCGGGTGCGCCAGGTGCTGCTCCTCCGCCGCGCCGGCGACCTCCAGCAGCGCGATCCCGCGGGCGTCCGGGGCGGCCGCGGCCAGCACCCGGGAGATCGCCGGCAGGGCCGTCTCGTCCCCGGCCAACAGCAGCCACCCGGCGGGGGCGTCGCCCAGCGGGGCGGCACTGGCGACGGCGAGCACGGCACCGGGGACGGCGGCCGCGGCCCACGTCGCGGCGGGTCCGTCGCCGTGCAGCACGAAGTCGACGTCCACCTCACCGGTCGCGGGGTCCTGCCGGCGGGCGGTGTAGCTGCGCAGGCTCACCCCGTGGCTGCCCTGCGGCCACACGATGCGGCCGTCCCGGGCGACTTCGGGCCAGCGCGGGGCGGGGTCGTCGACCCGGGGCACCAGCAGGGCCAGCGTCGGGCCGGCGGCCGCCACGGCCTCCGGGCTGCCGGTGAGGGTCACCCGGCGCACGGCCGGGGTCACCTGCGTCGTCCAGACGACGGTCAGCACGTCGACCGGGCGGGGGCCGTCGTCGGGGCCGGCGGGGGTGCTCACGGCCGCCCAGCCTAGGCCCGGCCGTGGTGGGCGCCGGTCCGGGCGGGAGACGGGGCCGGCCCGGCCGTCCCCGGGGGATGGGGTCGACCGGGCCGGCGTCGGCGGACGTCGACCGGTGACGGAGCGTGAGCTCACGTCGACCACCGAGCCAGGAGTCCCGGCTGTCGTCGTCCTGGTGACAACGCTAGGTGAGCAGACCTGGTCAGCGCGACGTCTCCGGTGGCCGGACCACCCCGACGGGTGAGGGACCGGCCATGTGTGCGCCTGGGCGCAGCCGGGCAGGCAGCTGGTCCCACCGATCGAGGAGGTCCGACGTGAGCGAGCTGAAGAAGGGTGACGACGTCACCTGGAAGACCCACGGCACCACGACCGAGGGCGAGGTCACGAGGAAGATCACCTCGGAGACCGAGGCCGGCGGCCGCAAGGTCAAGGCCAGCCCGGACGAGCCCCAGTACGAGGTGGAGAGCGACAAGTCGGGCAAGAAGGCCGTGCACAAGCCGGACGCCCTGGACGAGCAGTGACGGCGGGAGGCAGCGACGTGGAGCGGAACACCAAGCACAGCGCGATGCGGGACGACGAGATGGCCGGGGAGGTCGAGGGCATGGTCCGGGCGGGCCGGGCCACCCACGCCGACGAGTTCCTGGACCCGGAGCCGGCCGGTGAGGACGAGCCGGCCGTGGACCGCTCCGCCGGCGGCACGCTGACCGGTGGCACGCCCGAGGGCGTGGACGCCGACACGGTGCAGCTGCGGGCCGAGCTGGCCCGCTGGCTGGACCGGGCGGACTTCCCGGCCACCGGCGGCGAGCTGGTCGAGGCGGCCCGCGACCACCGGGCCCCCGACGCCGTCGCCGACGAGCTGGCGAAGCTGCCGGCGGGGGAGACCTTCACCCGGATCGGCGAGGTGGTCCGCGCGCTGGGCCACGAGACCGAGGCGCCGCCCCCCGCGGGGTCGACCGACTAGCGGCGGCCGCGCTCCTCGGCCTGCTCCTCGGCGATCTCCTCCGCCCCGCGGCGGCGGAACAGCTTGGAGCCCGGGAAGCCCTTGGCCAGCTCGCGCAGGTCCTGGACGGTGTCCAGCAGCGCGTGCACGTCGGGGGCGACCTGGTCCAGGGAGGCCAGCACCGGGAGCACGTCCTCGTCCAGGTGCACGACCAGGGTGGGCAGCCGGTCGACCAGGGTCACCAGCGCCTCCACCTCGGCCGGGTCCAGGTCGTCGGCGAAGCGCTTGAGCAGCGGTGCCAGCTTCTCCAGCACCGGCTGGTACTCGTGCACCAGCGGAGAGGCCGTGTCCAGCAGGCCCGAGGCGCGGTCCAGCAGCTGGTCGGCCGCGGCCCGGGTGCCGTCGACGCCGGCGATGGCGGCGTCGGCCCCCGCCCGGGTGGCCGCCACGCCCGCGATCGCCTCGTCGGCGGCCTGCTGGGTGCCCCGCACGCCCGCGATGGCGGCGTCGGCGGCGTCCTTGGTCGCCTGGACCCCGGCGATGGCGGCGTCGGCGCGGGCCTTGGTCTCCTGCACCCCGGTGATGGCGGCGTCGGCCCGGTCCTTGACCTCGGCGACACCACCGACGGCGTCCTCGGCGCGGTCGACGACCGCCTCCACCCGGGCCAGCAGCACCGACACCCGGTCCAACAGCAGTTCGGCCTGCCCGACCGCGGTCACGACGCGGGGCACCAGGGCCAGTGACTGGGTGACCAGGTCGCGCAGGCCCTCCGCGGCGTTGACCAGGTCGCTCGGGCCGGGGAGCAGCGGCAGCTTCACGCCTGAGGACGGTACGCACGCCGGTGGCGCACCGCGACGTGTCGACTCGTCGACCGGCGTGGGGGACCGGCGAGTGCTCTCCGTGGCCGTATCGTGACCGAGTCTGGCGGCCGGGCCCGGGCGGCGGGGGGGGGGGGCGCGGCC
>NZ_CEEDOS010000059.1:0-20408 GCF_979256525.1 Klenkia sp. AC732
GGGCAGCGGCAGGTCGGCGGCGGCGAAGCCCTCGCCCGCGGCGCGGCCGGAGATGTCGACCTCGATGTTCTCGGGGATCGACGTGGCCGGGACCTCGATCGAGATGGTGTTCAGCTCGAAGTTGATGATCGTCTCGGGCGCGACGTCGCCGGTGGTGATGATCGGGATGTCGACGGTGACCTTCTCGCCGCGACGGACGATCAGCAGGTCCACGTGCTCGTGGACGCGGGTCAGCGGGTCCCGCTGGATGGACTTGGTCAGCGCCAGGTGCTCGGTGCCCTCGAGGGTCACGGTCAGCAGCACGTTGGTGCCGCCGTTGCGCAGCGCCGCAGCGAACTCGCGCGCCGGGAGGGACAGGTGCTGGACGGCCTGGCCGTGCCCGTACAGGACGGCGGGGACGCGGCCGGCACGACGGGTGCGGCGGGCGCTGCCCTTGCCGAACTCGGTGCGGGGCTCGGCGGCGAGGCGGAAGTCGGCCACGGTGGGTGTGCTCCTCAGTAGATCCGGGTCTGCGGCCGGCGGGGCGGCGCGGCACGCCCGGGAGGGGCACACGCACGTCGATCACGGAGTGCGGACACGGGTCCGCCTCCCTCGCCGGGCAACGCTGGCCAGACTACACCGGCGGGCGCACGCGCCCGCCGGTGCCTTCAGCTGGCGCCGTCGAAGAGGCTGGTGACCGAGCCGTCCTCGAAGACCTCGCGGATCGCCCGGGCCAGCAGCGGGGCGATGGACAGCACGGTCAGCTTGTCGAAGCGCCGCTCGTCCGGGATCGGCAGCGTGTTGGTGATCAGCACCTCCGACGCCCGGCTGTTCTTCAGCCGGTCGACCGCCGGGCCCGACAGCACGCCGTGCGTGGCGGCGATGACGACGTCGGCAGCGCCCTCGGCGAAGAGCGTCTCGGCGGCCTTCACGATCGTGCCGCCGGTGTCGATCATGTCGTCGACCAGGATGCAGACCCGGCCACGCACGTCACCGACGACGCGGTTGGCGACGACCTCGTTGGGGCGGGTCATGTCGCGGGTCTTGTGGATGAAGGCCAGCGGGGTGCCGCCGAGCTTGTCCGACCAGCGCTCGGAGACCCGGACGCGCCCGGAGTCGGGCGAGACGACGGTGAGGTCGCGGTCGCCCCACTTGCGCTTGACCTCCTCGATGAGCAGGTCCATCGCGAAGAGGTGGTCGACGGGGCCGTCGAAGAAGCCCTGCACCTGCGCGGTGTGCAGGTCCACCGACATCAGCCGGTCGGCGCCTGCGGTCTTGAACAGGTCGGCGACCAGGCGGGCGGAGATGGGCTCGCGGCCGCGGTGCTTCTTGTCCTGCCGGGCGTAGGGGAAGAACGGGGCGACGACGGTGATCCGCTTGGCCGAGGCGCGCTTGGCGGCGTCCACCATCAGCAGCGACTCCATCAGCCAGGTGTTGATCGGCGAGGTGTGGCTCTGCACGATGAAGGCGTCGGACCCGCGGACGGACTCCTCGAAGCGGACGTAGAGCTCGCCGTTGGCGAACTCGTAGCTCGAGGTCGGCGTCGGGGGTACGCCCAGGTAGCCGCCGATCTCCTCGGCCAGCTCGGGGTACGCCCGGCCGGAGAAGAGCATCAGGCTCTTGGTGGGCGTCTGGGTGATGGCGCTCATGCGGGGGGCCCCTGCCGCTCGTCGGTGCTGTCCGCGGCCGCGGTCCGGGCTGCGGCTGCCGCGGCTGCGGCGGCAGGCGTCCCGGGACGGCGGCGGTCGACCCAGCCTGTCACATTGCGCTGAGTGGCCCGGGCCACGCCCATGGCCCCCGGCGGGACGTCGGCGGTGATCACCGAACCCGCCGCGGTGTAGGCGCCGTCCCCCACCGTGACCGGGGCGACGAACATGTTGTCGGCACCGGTGCGCGCGTGGCTGCCGATCGTCGTGTGGTGCTTGGCGACGCCGTCGTAGTTGACGAAGACGGTGGCCGCACCGATGTTCGTGCCCTCGCCGATGGTCGCGTCCCCGACGTAGGACAGGTGCGGGATCTTCGACCCCTCGCCCAGGGTGGCGTTCTTGGTCTCCACGAACGTGCCCACCTTCGAGCCGCGGGCCAGCCGGGTGCCCGGCCGCAGGTAGGCGAAGGGGCCCACCGACACGTCCGGTCCGACGACGGCGAGCTCGGCGTGGGTGCGCACGACGCGGGCGCCCTCGCCCACCTCGCAGTCGGTCAGCGTGCTGTCGGGCCCGACGACCGCACCGGTCGCCACCGTGGTGGCACCCAGCAGCTGGGTGCCCGGCTGGAGGACGGCGTCGGCGGCGACCTCGACGGTGACGTCGACCCAGGTGGTGTCGGGGTCCACGACCGTGACCCCGCCGCGCATCAGGTCGTCGAGGACCCGGTCGTTGAGCGTGCGGCGGCGGGCGGCGAGCTCCCGCTGGTCGTTGCAGCCCAGGGTGTCGTCGGCGTCGGCGGCACGGTGGCCGCCGACCGGGGCGCCGTCGCCGACGAGCAGACCGAGCACGTCGGTCAGGTACTGCTCCCCCTGGTCGTTGGCGGCCCCGACCCGGGTCAGCGCCTCCCGCACGGCCTGCGCGTCCCCGACGTAGACCCCGGCGTTGACCTCGGTGATCGTCCGCTGCTCGGGGGTGGCGTCGCGCTCCTCGACGATGGCGGTGACCCGGCCGGCGTCGTCGCGCACGATCCGACCCAGACCGGTGGGGTCGGGCACCGATGCGGTCAACACGGTCAGCACGTCACCGGCGTCCCGGTGCGCCTGCACCAGGTCCTGCACGGTGGAGACCCGCAGCAGCGGGGCGTCGCCGTTGACGATGAGCACCGGGCCGGCCAGCCCGGGGACGGCGTCCAGCGCCACGGCCGCCGCGTGGCCGGAGCCGTTCTGCTGCTCCTGCACGACGGGCAGCGCCAGCGGGGCGATCCGGGCCAGGTGCTCCTCGACCTGGTGCCGGCCCGAGCCGACGACGACCACGGTCTGGCCGGCACCGAGCGGGGCGGCCGCGGCGAGCACGTGCCCGAGCATCGACCGCCCGCCGAGGGCGTGCAGCACCTTGGGACGGCGCGAGCGCATCCGGGTGCCCTGTCCGGCGGCCAGGACGACGACGGCGGCGACGACGCCGCCGGTCGGGGGGACGGACGGTTCCGGGGAGCTCACGCGGGGGTTCCTCCAACGACGGGGACGACGGTCACCAGCTGGGGGACTCGGACTCGAACCGAGACTGCACGGCTCCAAAGGCCGGCGGGCTGCCGATTACCCCATCCCCCACTGCCCCGGCCGGGCCGGGAGCAGGTCCGAGACTAGGGCGCGGGTGCGCCTGCGGCGAGCACGGGGACGACGCTCACCCGACCAGCCGGGCCCCGGGCACCGGCCCGTGCACCGCCCGGACGGCCCGGAAGACGCCGTCCCCGGACAGCGTCGCGGCCACCTGCGCCGCGGCGTCCTCGTCGGCGACGAGACCGGCGACCGTGGGCCCCGAGCCGCTCACCAGGCCGGCCAGCGCTCCGGCGTCGGTGACCGCCCGCAGCCCCCGGCGCAGCTCGGGCCGCAGCCCCACGGCGGGAGCCTGCAGGTCGTTGGCCAGTTCGGCGGCCAGCGCGTCCGCCGGTCCGCTGCGCAGGGCCGTGAGGACCGCGTCCGGCGTCCCGGCCGCCGACACGGCGGGCACCCGGCCCTCCTCACGCAACCGGTCCAGCTCGCGGTACACCGTCGGGGTGGACAGGCCCTCCCCGGCGATGCCCAGGACCCAGTCGGTCCGCCGGCGGGCCAGCACCGGCGAGAGCAGCTCGCCGCGGCCGGTGCCCAGCGCCACCCCGCCGTGCAGGCTGAACGGGACGTCGCTGCCCAGCTCCGCGGCCAGCTCCGACAGGTCCCCGCGCGTCGCCCGGGTGCCCCAGAGCGCGTCCAGGGCGACCAGCGCGGCCGCGGCGTCGGCGGAGCCCCCGGCCAGCCCTGCGGCGGCCGGGATGGTCTTGTCCACGTGCATGGCGGCGTCGGCCGGGACGCCGGCGTGGGCGGCCAGCAGCAGGGCCGCCCGCCACACCAGGTTCCGGGCGTCGGTGGGGACGGCGCCGTCGGCTGCACCCTCCCCAGCCACGGTCAGGGACAGGCCCTCCCCCGGGCGCACGGTGACGGTGTCCAGCAGCGAGACGGCCAGGTAGACCGTGGTCAGCTCGTGGAAGCCGTCGGCCCGCAGCGGGCCGACGGCCAGGTGCACGTTGACCTTGGCGGGGGCGTGCGCGGCGACCGACCCGTCCCCGGCGATGCGGCCCGGTCCGGCCGACGTCCTGGTCACCGGGTCAGCCCGCCGGGACGGGATCGGTGGCCGCGAGGCGGGCGAAGTCGGTGACCGAGAGCCGCTCGCCCCGCCAGGTCGGGTCGATGCCCGCGGCCCGCAGCCGGACCTCGGCGGCGGCCGGGCTGCCGGCCCAACCGGCGAGGGCGGCCCGCAGCCCCTTGCGGCGGGTGGCGAAGGCGGCGTCCACGACGGCGAAGGTGGCCGCCCGGTCGCCGGCGGGCGGCTCGCGGCGGGTGAGCCGGACCAGGCCCGAGTCCACGTTGGGCACCGGCCAGAAGACCGGCCGGCCCACGGCGCCGGCCCGCGTGACCTCGGCGTACCAGGCGGCCTTGACGCTGGGGACGCCGTAGGCGTCGGTGCCGGGGGCGGCGGCGAGCCGGTCGGCGACCTCGAGCTGCACCAGCACCAGCGCGGTGCGGATCGTCGGGAACCGCTCCAGCAGCTGCAGCAGGACCGGGACCGAGATGTTGTAGGGCAGGTTGGCGACCAGCGCGGTGGGCGCCGGGCCGGGCAGCTCGGTCACCTTCATGGCGTCCGCGGTGACGACGGTCAGCCGGTCGGCCAGCCCCGGGGTCCGCTCGGCGACCGTCGAGGGCAGCAGCTGTGCCAGCCGGGGGTCGACCTCCACGGCGGTGACGTGCGCGGCCGCCGGGAGCAGGCCCAGGGTCAGCGAGCCCAGCCCGGGGCCGATCTCGCAGACCACGTCGTCGGGCCGCAGCTGCGCGGTCCGCACGATCCGGCGGATGGTGTTGGCGTCGTGCAGGAAGTTCTGCCCGAGCTGCTTGGTCGGACGCAGGTCGAGCTGCTGGGCCAGGCTGCGGATCGCAGCCGGGCCCAGCAGCCCGTCCCCGACGTCGGGGGTGGTGCTCAGCGGTCCTGCTGCATCAGAGCCGGCGGCCGCAGGAGGGCCACGGGGAGGCACCGCGGGCGGCGTAGGTCCGCTCGCCGACGGCGATCTGCTGCTCGCGGGTGGCGAGGTCCGGCCGGGAGGCGAAGTCCTGACCGCCGTAGGCGTTCCACGTCGAGATGTTGTACTGCAGCCCGCCGTAGTAGCCGTTGCCGGTGTTGATCGACCAGTTGCCACCGGCCTCGCACTGCGCCAGGGCGTCCCAGTCCAGCCCGCTCCCGGACGCCGGGGCCGAGGCGCCGGTGTTGCCGCCCTCGGCGGGGGCCGCGGCGGCGGCCGGGGCCGGGGCCGCGGGCACCTGGGTGCCGATGCTGACCTGCTCGTCGACCGGGGCGCGGGTCACGGTGACGCTGGACTGCACCCGGCTGGTCTCCACGCCGTCGGTCACCGTGACGGTGTAGACGACGGCCTGCTCGCCCTCGACGCCCTCGGTGGTGACCGTCTCGCGGCCACGGGGGCTCTCCGGGTCCTCGGTCTGCACGGTCTGGTAGTCCACGACCTGGGTCTCGGTGACCTCGCTGACCTGCACGCGCCACACCTGCAGGACCATCCGGTCCAGCAGGGGCGCGGTCGGGTAGAGGCTCATCCGGTCGGTCCCGGCCAGGGTGAGGCCGCGCTCGGCGAGCAGGTCGCCGGCGGTGGCCGCGGTGGTGGTGACGGTCTGGCTGGCGCCGTCGGCGATCACGGTGACGTCCTTGGGGGTCGACACCGACAGCGCCATCCCGTCCAGGGGCAGGCGCTCGCTGCGCGAGGCCGACAGGACCAGGTCCTGGTCGCGGTAGCCCAGCTGCTCCAGCGCCTCGTCCACCGACAGCGCGGTGGTGGTGACCTCGCGGGTCACGCCGTCCACCGTCAGCTCCAGCGGGCGGGCCCGGGACAGCACGACGGTGTCGCCGTCGGCGACCTCGGCGTCACCCGAGGGCAGGACGACGTCGGCCGAGGCGACCTCGAGGCCCTCGTCGGCGAGCAGCTCACCGGCGGTCGAGGCGTAGGTGCTGACCTCGCGGGACTCGCCGTCGACGGTGAGCGTCACCGACTTCTGGGCCAGGACGTAGGCGAACGAGCCGCCCAGCAGGCCCACGAGCACGAGGGCGAAGAGACTGAGCTTCAGGGAACGGCGCACAACACATCCACGGGTCACGGGGTCCGGGCAGGGGAACGCGGGCGTGCCCCGGACCCGGCGCGCACGTGTCCCCGGAGGGACCTGCGACGCGGTGTCCGACGGCTGCGCCCGCGGGGAGCGGGCGCCGTCCGGGTGTTCCCCACCCCGACTGGTCGGTCACGACACGATAACGAACCTGGCACGGAAGACAATGCTGCCGACTCAGGAAAGCAGGTCTCCGAGTCGACAAGCGGTCGCCACGCCGACACCACGCGTCACGTCCACGCTGGTGAGCGTGGGGCGAGTGGGGTCCGGGCCTGTGTCGAGCGCCACCCTGTGACGCCGGACCCCTCCGCGGGCGGTGCGGTCAGCCGGCGAGGGCGGGCGCGGTGTGGCGCACCGGCTTCAGCCAGGTCAGCAGGAACCCGGCCACGGCCAGGCCGGCGGTGATCGTGGAGAACCCCCCGGCCACCAGCGCCACCGGCAGCAGGTCGACCCCGTCGGTCACCCGGTCCCCCAGGTCCACCCCGGCCAGCAGCAGCAGCGCCCCCAGCGGGAGCAGCGCCACGACGCTCACGGCCGCCGTCACCAGGTGGGCGGTCCAGGTGCGCAGCGCCTCGTCGACCGGGACGTCGGCCCCCTCGGCCGCGAGCGGCCGGACCAACACCCGCAGCAGGGCCACCTCGGCCAGCAGCCAGGCCGCCGCCGGCACGACGAGCGCCACCGTGGCGACCCCGCCGTCCAGGCTGTCGGCCCGCCACAGCAGCGCGGCCGCGGCGAGCTCGCCGACCACGGCACCGCGGGCGCTCCACAGCAGCCACGGGGAGACCTGGTCCCCCCGCCGGGGACGGCGGGCCGGGGAGGACAGCGCCCACCGCGGCCGGGGGCGGGTGGCCTCGGCCAGCAGCACGCCCAGCAGGAGCCCCACCACCAGCGCGGGCAGCCAGAGGAAGACCGAGGCCTCCGCGAAGAGCACGACGCTGGCCACCACCGCGACCAGGCCGAGCCCGAAGCCCAGCTGGCGGACCCGGCGGCCGTGCCGGGCCTGCCGGGCGAGCACCGCGGCACCCTCCTCGGAGGGCGGCACCAGCTCCACCCCGCCGCCGGCGACGACCCGACGGTCGGTCGCCCGGGCCCAGCCGCGGGCCAACAGCCCGGCGGGCACCATCACGGCGATGAACAGCACGACGGCGATGAGGCGACCCACGGGGTCAGTGTCCCCCTGTCGAGGGCACCGGTGCCACGTGCGCCCTCACCACCGCCCTCACCACCGGCCGAAGACGCGCTCCCCGGTGGCGGTCAGGGTGTCGCACAGCTGGCCGAGCCCGACCCCGGTGACCTCGGCCAGCGCCCGGACGGTCAGCGGCACCAGCCGGGAGCCGTTGGGGCGCCCCCGGTGCGGGACGGGGGTGAGGAACGGGCTGTCGGTCTCGACCAGCACCTGGTCGACCGGGGCCAGGGCGGCGGCCTCGCGCAGGTAGCCGGCGTTGGCGAAGGTCAGCGTGCCGGCGAAGGACAGCACGGCGCCGCGGTCCAGGCACTGCCGGGCGAAGGCGGCGTCCCCGGAGAAGCAGTGGAAGACGGTGTGCTCGGGCGGGCCCTCGTCGTCGAGCACCCGGAGCACCTCGGCGTGGGCGTCCCGGTCGTGGATGACCAGCGCGATGCCGTGCCGCTTGGCGATGCGGATGTGCGCCCGGAAGGACTCCTCCTGCGCGGCCCAACCGTCCTCGCCGGTGCGGTACCGGTCCAGGCCGGTCTCCCCCACCGCGCGCACCCGGGGCAGCGCGGCCAGCCGGTCGATCTCGGCCAGCGCCTCCGGGGTGGCCGCGCCGTCCCCGGCCTCGTTGGGGTGCAGGGCGACCGCGGCCAGCACCGAGGGGTGCCGCTCCGCCAGCGCCGCCGACCACTGCGAGCTGGCGACGTCGACCCCCACCTGCACCAGCCGGGTCACCCCGACGGCGGCCGCGGCGGCGATCTCGTCGTCCACCTCGGCGTCGGTGGGCGTCCGGCCCTCCCCGCCGACGGCGATGTCGAGGTGGGTGTGGCTGTCCAGCGCGGGCGCCGGCAGCGGCTCCGGGGACGGCGGCGGCTCACCCCGCCGGTTGGCCCGCGAGGACGCCGACCGGCTCACTCGGACCCCTCCGCGAACCGGGCCAGCTCCTCCTCCACGATCGATGGGTCCAGCTTGGTGAAGACCGGCTTGGGGGCCGACAGCGGCGTCCCCGGCACGATCGGCACGGACTGCCAGACGGCCTGACCGGTGCCGTAGTCCCCGGTGATGACCGGGTAGGGCCGGCCGTCGTCGAGGTCGGTGACCTCCTCGACCCGCGGCGCCACGGACCAGACGCCCTCCCCGCCGAGCAGCTCGTGCACCTGCTGGGCCGAGTGCGGCAGGAACGGGGACAGCAGCCCGTTGCAGTCCTTGATCGCCTGCAGGGCGGTGAACAGCACCGAGTCCCGGCGGGCCGGGTCCTCCTTGAGCTTCCACGGCGCCTGGTCGGACAGGTACTTGTTGGCCTCGCCGACGACCCGCATGGCCTCGTTGACGGCGGCCTTCTGCCGGTTGCGGCCCAGCAGCTCCCCGACCGGCGCGAAGGCGCCGGAGGTGGTGGCCAGCAGGGCCCGGTCGGCGTCGGTCAGGTCACCGGGCTGCGGGATCGCGCCCACGTTCTTGGCCGCCATCGAGATCGACCGGTTGACCAGGTTGCCCCAGCCGGCGACGAGCTCGTCGTTGTTGCGGCGCAGGAACTCCGCCCAGGTGAAGTCGGTGTCCTGGTTCTCCGGACCGGCGACGGCGATGAAGTAGCGCAGCGCGTCGGCGTCGTAGCGGGCCAGGAAGTCCTTGACGTAGATGACCACCCGGCGCGAGGAGGAGAACTTCTTGCCCTCCATGGTCAGGAACTCACTCGACACCACCTCGGTGGGCAGGTTCAGGCGCCCGTAGGACCCCGGCGTCCCGCCCTTGGCGGCCTCGCCGTTGTAGCCGAGCAGCTGGGCGGGCCAGATCTCGGAGTGGAAGACGATGTTGTCCTTGCCCATGAAGTAGTAGGCGTCGGAGTCCGGGGACTGCCACCACTGCCGCCAGGCCTCGGGGTCACCGGACCGGCGGGCCCACTCGATGGACGCCGACAGGTAGCCCACGACGGCGTCGAACCAGACGTAGATGCGCTTGTCACCGCGGTCCTGCCAGTCCGGCAGCGGGACGCGCACCCCCCAGTCGATGTCGCGGGTGTAGCTGCGCGGCTTGAGGTCGGCCAGCAGGTTGACGCTGAAGTTCAGGACGTTGGGACGCCAGCTCTTGCGGGTGCCCAGCCAGTCCCCCAGCGCCTTGGCGAAGGCCGGCAGGTCCAGGAACCAGTGCTCGCTCTCCACGAACTTCGGCGTCTCGCCGTTGATCTTGGAGACCGGGTTGACCAGGTCGACCGGGTCGAGCTGGTTGCCGCAGTTGTCGCACTGGTCGCCGCGCGCACCGTCGAAGCCGCAGATCGGGCAGGTGCCCTCGATGTAGCGGTCGGGCAGCGTGCGGCCGGTGGAGGGGCTGATCGCGCCCAGCGTCGTCTGCGGGAAGACGTAGCCGTTCTTCAGCAGCCCCAGGAAGATCTCCTGGCTGACCGCGGCGTGGTTGGCCGTCGTCGTCCGGGTGAACAGGTCGTAGCTGAGCCCCAGGCCGGTCAGGTCGTCGACGATCACCCGGTTGTTCCGGTCGGCGATCTCCTGTGGGGTGACGCCCTCGGCGTCGGCCGCGACGGTGATCGGCGTGCCGTGCTCGTCGGTGCCGCTCACCATCAGCACCCGGTCCCCGGCCATCCGGTGGTAGCGGCTGAAGACGTCGGAGGGGACGCCGAAGCCCGAGACGTGCCCGATGTGCCGCGGGCCGTTGGCGTAGGGCCAGGCGACGGCGGTGAGGATGTGCCGGTCAGTCACGCTCCCGAGCCTACGGATCGCCGTCCACCGGGATCCGGGCGCCGGTCAGGGGGCGGTGCTGGTGCCGCTCGGGGCCGGCGCGACGTCCGGTGCCGGGGAGCCCAGGACGGCGACGGCGGTGAGTGCGAGACCGATGCCGGCCAGGGTCGCCGCGCGGACGGCCCGGTGCGGGACCGGCGGGCGGGGGGCCCGGACGGCTGCCGCACTGCCGGCGGTCCAGGCGCGGGCCGCGGGGCTGGTGCCCAGTGCCAGCTTGGCGAGCGGGACGGAGCTGGCCAGCAACGCCAGTCCGGGGACGGGCAGGGCGACCCCGCCGACGCCGACGTCGGGGACGACGGCGCCGCCGACGCCGGCGACCAGCAGGACCCCGAGCAGGGCCAGCTCGCCGACGGCGACGCCGACGAGCAGCCGGGACCCGGTGCCGTCGACCAGGCCCGCTCCCCCGCCGGCGGCCAGCACGACCCACCCGGCCAGCAGCAGCAGGGTGAGCGCGACGAGCTGGCCGGGCGGGCGCAGGCCCGTGCCCCAGACGACGTCCAGGGAGGTCAGACCCAGCGCGAGCAGCCCGACGGCCTCCAGCACCGCCAGCGTGCCGGCGGCCAGCACGACCGGCGGCGGGCGGCGGCGGCCCGTCGTCCGGGCGCGCGGGAGCGTGCGGACCACGACGCGCGGGAGCGCGGCGGTGTCCTCCCAGACTGCTGTGCTGGCCATCGGGGCCCCCTGACCGGTGACGGGTGGTCACTGGTCAGGTCGTCACGTGCGCGGTCGCCCCGTCGTGGGAGCCGTCCGGGCCTCAGCGCTGGTGGCCCTGCCCGACGGTGCCGTCGCCGGTCTCCACGCTGTGGTCGTGGTCGCCGCCCTTGGCCAGCCGGCTGTGCCGCCGTCCGTAGGCGTAGTAGACGACGACGCCCAGGCCCATCCACACCGCGAAGCGGATCCAGGTGTCGGTGGGCAGGTTCAGCATCAGGTAGAAGCTGGCCAGCGCCGCGACGATGGGGATGACCGGCATCAGCGGCACCCGGAAGGCCCGGGGCAGGTCCGGGCGGGTGCGGCGCAGGACCACGACGCCGACCGAGACCAGCACGAAGGCGAACAGGGTGCCGATGTTGACCAGCTCGGCCAGCGTGCCCAGCGGGATCAGCCCGGCCATGACCGCCACGACGACCCCGGTGATCAGGGTGATCCGGTACGGCGTGCCGTAGGTGGGGTGCACCTTGGCCAGCCCCGGGGGCAGCAGGTGGTCCCGGCTCATCGCGAACAGCACCCGGGACTGCCCGAGCATCAGGATCATCACGACGCTGGTGAGGCCCGCCAGGGCGCCCACCGAGATGATGCCGGAGAAGAACGGCAGCCCGACGCTGGAGAACGCCCCGGCCAGCGGCGCGGAGGCGTTCAGCTCGGTGTAGTTCTGCATGCCGACGACGACCAGGCTGACCAGGACGTAGAGCAGGGTGCAGACGGCGAGCGAGCCGAAGATCCCGCGCGGCAGGTCCTTGGCCGGGTCCTTGGTCTCCTCGGCGGCGGTGGCGACGATGTCGAAGCCGATGAAGGCGAAGAAGACGATCGCGGCACCGGCGATGACGCCCTCGACCCCGAAGCTGGCCGGGGCGAACCCGGTGAGCAGCTGGATGAAGGGCTGGGTGAGCCCCGAGCCACCGCCCTCGGCGGGCTCCGACGGCGGGATGAAGGGCGTGTAGTTCGCGGCCTTGACGTAGAAGACGCCGACCACGATGACCAGCAGCACGATGACGACCTTGATCGCCACGATGATCGAGGTGATCCGCGAGGACAGCTTGATGCCCAGGATGAGCACGCCGGTCATCAGCAGGGCGATGAACATGGCCGGGATGTTGAAGCTGGCGGTCTCCCCGGCGATGGACTCGGGCAGCCCGATGCCGATGTCGCTGAGCAGCTGGTTGAGGTAGCCCGACCAGCCCACGCTCACGGTGGCAGCACCCAGGGCCAGCTCCAGGACCAGGTCCCAGCCGATGATCCAGGCGATCAGCTCACCGAACGTGGCGTAGGAGAACGTGTACGCGGAGCCGGCCACCGGGACGGTCGAGGCGAACTCGGCGTAGCAGAGCGCGGCCAGCCCGCAGACGATGCCGGCGATGACGAAGGAGATGGCGACGGCCGGACCGGTGGTCGTCTGGGCGACCTCCCCGGTGAGCACGAAGATGCCCGTGCCGATGATGACGCCGACCCCGAAGACCGTGAGGTCCAGGCCGGACAGGTTCTTCTTGAGCTGGTGTTCGGGCTCCTCGGTGTCGCTGATGGAGTCCTCGACGCTCTTGACCCGCCTGCCGTTGGCGACGGCCATGTGCGTTCCCCCTGCCCTGCTTGTTGATCACGTGTGGTGTGCGGAGCGTGCCACGCGTCACCCCGGCCCGCACGCCTACGCTCTCGCTCGACCGTGCCGCGGAGGAGAGACATGACCAGCACCGACTCGCGGGCTCCCCGGCCGCGCCCCCGGCACACCCCCCGACCGGCCGGACTCCCCCTGCACGACGCCCCCCGACGCCCCGACGGCGACCCGGTCGTGGGCTGCGGGGTCTACGTCGGCGGGCACCGGGTGCCCGACGTCGAGCCCCGGGACGCCCTGCGCGTCGCCCGGGAACGGGAGGGCTTCGTCTGGCTGGGGCTCCACGAGCCCTCCGAGGCCGAGTTCGAGTCGATCGCCGCCGAGTACGGGCTGCACCCGCTCGCCGTCGAGGACGCCGTCTACGCCCACCAGCGGCCCAAGCTGGACCGCTACGACGACGCCCTGTTCATGGTGCTCAAGACCGCCTCCTACGTGGAGCACGAGCAGCTGACCTCCACCAGCGAGGTCGTGGACACCGGCGAGGTGATGGTCTTCCTGGGCGCCTGCTACGTGATCACCGTCCGGCACGGGCAGCACGGCGGGCTCGCCGAGCTCCGGCACCGGCTGGAGGAGCAGCCCGACCTGCTCTGCCACGGCCCGTCCGCGGTCCTCTACGCCGTCGCCGACCTCGTCGTGGACCACTACGTGGAGGTCGCCGCCGACGTCGAGGAGGACGTCGACGAGCTCGAGGCCTCGGTGTTCTCCCCGCAGCGCACCGACGACATCCCGCGGCTCTACCAGCTCAAGCGCGAGCTGATGCAGCTGCGCCGCGCCGTCACCCCGCTGGACCTGCCGCTGCACGCGCTGTCCGAACGGCAGGTGGAGATCGTGCCGGACGAGATGCGCTCCTACTTCCGGGACGTCCAGGACCACACCATCCGGGTCCGCGACCAGATCTCCTCGCTGGACGAGCTGCTGTCCTCGATCCTGCAGGCCTCCCTGGCCCGCACCTCGCTGTCGGACAACGAGGACATGCGCAAGATCTCCGCCTGGGCCGGCATCATCGCCGTCCCCACCGCCATCGCCGGCGTCTACGGCATGAACTTCGACCACATGCCCGAGCTGCACTGGACCTTCGGCTACCCGCTGGTGCTGATCGTGATGCTGGTGGCCTGCACCCTCCTCTGGCGCGGCTTCAAGCGCAGCGGCTGGCTCTGACCCCGCCGCCCCCAGGGGCATAGGAAGCTCTACACCCCCTCATCAGGCGTTGAGGGGGTGTAGAGCTTCCTATGCCGAGGTGCTGATGGAGGCGCCGCGAGGTTGTCCACAGATGTCCGCCGGGCCGGTCACGGGTGCCGCGACGACACGACCATCAGCTGGTGCTGCCCGACGCCTCCCACCGCGCAATCGACGCGCTGCTCGTCCGCCGAGGCGGCCTCGCCACTCGCCAGGAGCTGCTGCGCGTGGCACCCCGGAGCATCGTCGACAACCACGTGGAGAGCGGCCGGCTGCGGCGGGTCTTCCCGCACGTCTACACCGCCCGCGGCAACCCCGCGGCCGGGGACCGGCGGCTACGCGCCGCGCTGATGTGCGTCGGCGGTGACGTCGTGCTCAGCCACACCACCGCACTGGCCGTGCACGGAGCCGTCGACGGCGACGGACCGGTGCACGTCACGATCGCACAAGAGCGGCGCCATGCCGGAGCGCCCACCCTCCGCGTGCACCGCCGCAGCCGGTTCGGCGAGGACGACCGCCAGCTCGTCCGGGGACTGCCGGTGACGACCCTGGCCGACAGCCTCGTCGCCGCCTGGCCGCTGCTCACCCCGGCGGTCCGCAGGCCGACGACGGTCGACGCCGTCCGGCGCACTGGCGTGGACCCCGACCTGCTGGTCCGGGCCCTGGCGCGGCGACCCAACGTCGGGGGCCACCGCCAGCTCGCCGAGACCATCGGCCTCATCGCTGACGGCGTGCAGAGCGAGCTGGAGGCGATGGGCGTCCTGTCCGTCTTCCGGCACCGGTCCCTGCCCCGCAGCGTCGGCCAGTTCGCCGTCCGTTGTCCCGACGGCGTCACCCGGCGCCTCGATCGGGCGTGGGAGGACGCCATGCTCGCCGTCGAACTGGACGGCGCCGCCTTCCACACCTCACCGCAGCAACGTCGCGAGGACCTGGCCCGAGATGCGGTCCTGGCCGCGCTCGGCTGGTTGGTGCTCCGCTTCACCTACGCGGAGGTCCTGCGCGACCCGGAGGCCGTGCGCGCCAAGGTCCTGGCCGTCTACCAGGTCCGCGTCCGTCAGCTGCGCGCCAGCTGAGGATCCGCTCGGCAAAGGAAGCTCTGCACCCCCGATCGAGCCCGGAAGGGGGTGCAGAGCTTCCTTTGCCGGGTCAGGGGGTGGGGGGCTTGGCGGCGACGACGGCGTCGAAGACGACGCGCTTGGGGAGCCCGGTGCGGGTGACGACGTTGCGGATGGCGTCCTTGCGGGTCTCGCCGGCGGCTTCCTCGCGGGCGACCTCGGCGGCGAGCTCGGCGGGGCTGAGGTCCGCGGGCCCGGCGGGGGCGCCGGCGACGACGAGGGTGATCTCGCCGCGGACGCCGCCCTGCGCCCAGGTGGCCAGCGAGCCCAGGGTGCCGCGGACGACCTCCTCGTGGGTCTTGGTCAGCTCCCGGCAGACGACGGCGGGGCGGTCCTCGCCCAGCACGGCGGCGGCGTCGGCGAGGGCGTCGGCGAGCCGGTGGGGGGACTCGAAGAAGACCATCGTGCGGGGCTCGGCGGCCAGCGCGGCGAAGGCGGTCTGCCGGCCGCGGCGGGGCAGGAAGCCCTCGAAGGTGAACCGGTCGCAGGGCAGTCCGGACACCGCCAGCGCAGTGGTGACGGCGGAGGGACCGGGCACCGACGTCACCAGGACGCCGGCCTCCACCGCCGCCCGCACCAGGGTGTAGCCGGGATCGGAGACCGAGGGCATGCCGGCGTCGGTGAGCAGCAGGACGGTCTGGCCGGCCTGCATGGCGGCGACCAGGCCGGGCAGCCGGGAGGCCTCGACGTTCTCGTGGAAGGTGACGACGCGGCCGGTGAAGGTGACCTCGAGGTCCTGGGCCAGCCGGTGCAGCCGGCGGGTGTCCTCGCAGGCCAGCACGTCGGCCTCGGCCATCACCGCACGCAGTCGCGGTCCGACGTCGCCGGGTTGCCCCAGCGGCGCACCACCCAGCACCAGTCGTCCCGCCACCCCCCGAGCCTGTCACGCCGGGGCCGTCGGACCCGCCGCCTACCCTCCAGGCCATGGCGCTGCTGGCCCCCGAGCGGGTGGACGACGAGGCGGCGCCGCCGGTCCCCCGCCGCCGCCCGCGCCGGCCGGCGCGGCAGCTCACCCCGGCGCTGCCCACCGACCGGGTGCTGTCCTGGGTGCTGGCCGCGGTGCTGGGCATCGCGACGTTCGTCAGCCGGCTGTGGGACCTCAGCTACCCGGGGGACCTGCTCTTCGACGAGGCGTACTACCCGCCCGAGGCGAACGAGATGCTCGAGTGGGGCTACGAGTACAACCGCGGCTACACGTTCATCGTGCACCCGCCGCTGGGCAAGTGGCTGATCGCGAGCGGGATCAGGGTCTTCGGCTACGACGGCTTCGGGTGGCGGTTCCCGTCGCTGGTGGCAGGCACGGTCGCCGTCGTCGTGCTGACCCGGCTGGCCCGCCGGCTGACCGGTTCGACGCTGCTGGGCCTGGTCGCCGGGCTGCTGATGGCGCTGGACGGCTTCTCCTTCACCCTGGGCCGGATCGGGCTGCTCGACGTCTTCCTGCAGGTGTTCGTGGTCAGCGCCGTGGCGTGCCTGGTGGTGGACCGGGACCGGGTGCGCCAGCGGGTCCGGGAACGCACCGCCGGCCTGACGGGGGCGGCCACCGGGTTCGCGCTGGGTCCGCGGGGCTGGCGGATCGCGGCGGGCGTGCTGTTCGGCTGCGCCGCGTCGGTGAAGTGGTCGGGGGTCTACTTCCTGGCCTTCTTCGCCGTCCTGAGCCTGTTCTGGGACCGGGCGGCGTGGCGCGAGGCCGGGGTGCCCAGCCCGACCCGCACGGCGCTGCGGCGCGGCCTGCCCGGTGCGGTGTGGGCGCTGGCCGTGCTCCCGGTCCTCACCTACCTGGCCAGCTTCACCGGATGGTTCCTGGGCGAGAGCTCCCAGGGCCGGCACTGGGCCGACCAGAACCCGGACACGGCGTTCCCGTTCGTCCCCGGCGCGCTGCGGTCGCTGTGGCACATGCACGGGGAGTGGTTGTCCTTCCACAACGGCCTGTCCACGCCGCACCCCTGGGAGTCCGGGCCCTGGTCCTGGCTGGTCGACGGTCGCCCGATCCTGCTGTGGAACCCGCAGGGCCTCACCGACTCCGCCGGCGACCAGGTGGTCCGCTACATCCTGATGGTCGGCACCCCGACGCTCTGGCTGGTCTTCGCCCCGGCGGTGCTGTGGCTGGGCTGGCGGCTGGTGGCCCGTCGGGACCCGGCCGCGCTCGTCGTCGTCGTCGCCATCGCGGCCGGCTGGGGGACGTGGTTCGTCAACCTGGAGCGGACCATGTTCATCTTCTACATGGCGCCGGTGCTGCCGTTCTTCGTGCTCGCGGTGACCCTCGCCCTGCAGGACGTGCTGGGCCCCGTCCGCGCCACCGTCGCCCACCGCCGGCTGGGCCTGGCCGCGGTCAGCCTCTACGTGGCGGTCGTGGCGATGACGTTCGTCTTCTTCTACCCGGTGCTCGTCGGCCAGCCCCTCTCCTACGCCGAGTGGCTCCAGCGCATGTGGTTCCCCTCCTGGTTTTGATCCCCGTGTAGGGGCCCGCGGCGTGCGGAGCGCGTCGGGGGGGGGGGGGGCACGGTGGCATCTCTTATAGTTGCGTTGTACAACTGACATGTGGACGTCGACCGGGCCGAGCTCGCAGCGCAGCTGGACGACGTCGTCGTCGGACTGCGGCAGCTGACCAGCACCCGGACGGAGCTCAGCCTCACCGCCGCCGCGACCCTGGCCACGCTCCAGCGGTCCGGGCCCGCCCGGCTCACCGAGCTGGCCGTCACCGAGGGCGTCAGCCAGCCCTCGATGACCGCGCTGATCGCCCGGCTGACCGGTCAGGGCCTCGTGGCGCGCGCCGGCGACCCGACCGACGGCCGGGTCGTCGTCCTCAGCCTGACCGAGGCCGGTGCCGAGCTCCTCGACCGCCGCCGCACCGAGCGGGCGGCCCGGCTGGCCGGGCCCCTCGCCGACCTCAGGGACGACGACGTCGCCGCGCTCGCCGCGGCACTGCCCGCCCTGGCCCGCCTGGCCGGCGTGCCCGCGTGCCGACCCACCCCCTGCTCCCCACCCACTCCCGGAGGTACCCGGTGACCAGCACGACCCCGTCCAGCGCGCAGTCCAGCAGCATGCGCGGACAGCCCAAGGCGGTGTACGCGGTCGCCTTCGCCTGCGTCGTCAGCTTCATGGGGATCGGCCTCGTCGACCCGATCCTGCCCTCGCTGAAGACCCAGCTGGGCGCCAGCGAGAGCCAGGTGACGCTGCTGTTCACCAGCTACCTGGTGGTCACCGCCGTCGCGATGCTGGGCACGAACTGGGTGTCCAGCCGGATCGGGGCCAAGCAGACCCTGGTCACCGGACTGGCGGTCATCGTGGTGTTCTCCGCCCTGGCCGGCCTCAGCGACTCCATCGGCGGCATCGTCGGGTTCCGGGCCGGCTGGGGCCTGGGCAACGCGCTGTTCATCGCCACCTCGTTGGCGGTCATCGTGGCCAGCGCCTCGGGCGGGTTCGCCGGCGCGATCGTGCTCTACGAGGCGGCCCTGGGCCTGGGCATCGCGGCCGGTCCGCTGGTCGGCGGCCTGCTGGGCAGCATCAGCTGGCGCGGCCCGTTCTTCGGCGTCGCCGTGCTGATGGCCATCGCGCTGCTGGCGACCGTCGTCCTGCTGGAGAAGACCCCCACGCCGACCCACAAGACCCCGCTGTCGGCCCCGCTCAAGGCGCTGCGGCACCGCGGGCTGCTGATCATGGCCGTCACCGCCCTGCTCTACAACTGGGGCTTCTTCACCATGCTGGGTTACGCCCCCTTCCCGATGGAGCTGTCGGCGATCCAGCTGGGCTTCGTGTTCTTCGGCTGGGGCCTGCTGGTCGCCTTCTTCTCCGTCGTCGGCGCCCCGCGCCTGCAGGCCCGCTTCGGCACCGCCCGCAGCCTCTACGGCGCACTCGGCCTGTTCGCCGTCGACCTGCTGCTGATCGCCCTGTTCACCGACACGAAGTGGGCGCTGATCACCTGCGTGGTCGTCGCGGGGGCGTTCATCGGCATCAACAACACCCTGACCACCCAGGCGGTCATGCTGGTCAGCCCGGTCGAGCGGCCGGTGGCCTCGGCTGCCTACGGCTTCGTCCGGTTCCTGGGCGGCGGCCTGGCACCCTTCGCCGCCGGCAAGCTCGTCGAGGCCTTCGACGTGCACGTGCCCTTCTACGTCGCCGCCGTCGCGGTGCTGGCCGGGGTCGCGGTGCTCTCGACCGGGCACCGGATGCTGGCTGCGGCCGACGCCGGGATGGACGAGGACGGCCACCCGGCCAGCGAGCACGGCAGCCCCGCGGACGTCGCCGGTGAGGTGGCCGACGAGTTCGGCGGCGCCCCCGCCGCCATCGACGGGGAGGTCGAGCCCGAACTGGCCCGCCGCCACAGCTGAGCAGCGGCCCGACGCCCCCGGTCCCCGCGGACCGGGGGCGTCGTGCTGCCCGCGGCCCTACGGTCGGGCCATGACGAGCAGCGCGACGACGCGACGGGTCGACACGGCGGTGGACGGCGACGTGTGGCGGGTGGTCCTGGACCGGCCCGAGGCGGGCAACGCGATCGACCTGGCCCTGGCCGACGCCCTGGTCCACGCCTTCGCCCACCGGCCTGCCGAGACCCGGACGGTGCTGCTGCTCGGGACGGGCCCGCGGTTCTGCGTGGGCGGCGACGTGCGGGGCATGGCGGCCAGTGCGGACACGGCCGGCTTCATCGGGACGCTCGCGCAACGCTGGCACGACGTCGTCCGGGCCGTGATCAGCTGCCCGGTGCCGGTGGTGGCCGGGGTGCAGGGCGCCGTCGCCGGTGCGGGTGTCGGCCTGGTGGGGGCCTGCGACCTGGTGGTCGCCGCGCGGTCGACGAAGTTCCGTCCCGCCTACGGCGCGCTGGGCCTGTCCCCGGACGGCGGCAGCTCCTGGGCACTGGCCCGCACCCTGGGCGCGCCGCGGGCACTGGACCTGATGCTGACCAACGGCACGCTCACCGCCGCCGACGCGCACCTGTTCGGCCTGGTCGGCCGCTTGGTGGACGACGCCGAGCTCACCGCCGCGGCCACGGCACTGGCCCACCAGGTGGCGGCCGGGCCGGTGCGGGCGATGGTGCGCACCCGGGCATTGGTCCGGCGCGCGGCGACCACGACCCTGGACCACCAGCTCGACGAGGAGGCGCGGCTGATCGTGGAGTCCGCCGCCGACCCGGAGGGCGTCGAGGGCATCCGGGCATTCGCCGAGAAGCGGCCCGCGGACTTCCGTCGACCCTCCCGACAGCAGTCAGGCCGGGCCCTGGTGGGCCCGGCCTGACTGTGCAGCAGGGGTGGAGCTGAGGGGAATTGAACCCCTGACCCCCTCGATGCGAACGAGGTGCGCTACCGGACTGCGCCACAGCCCCTTGCCCCGGTGACTCTACCGTCCACCGGCGCCGGACCCGCAGGGGGTCCCGCGTGTGTCGGGGTGCGGGTCAGCCGGTCGCGGTGCGCGGCCGGTAGACGTCGATGTCGGCGAAGCCGAGCTCCTCGTCGTCCAGCCCGACGACGGCGCCCTGCTGCCAACCGGCGGCGACCGGGGTGCGGGCCGCCACCACCCGGGCGGGGCGGATCGGGTGCACGGGGGCCAGCGGCAGGCTGGGCTGGGG
>NZ_CEEDOS010000060.1:0-19201 GCF_979256525.1 Klenkia sp. AC732
GGGAGGAGGTGGGGGGTGGGGCGAGCAGAGCGGGGAGAGCCACGCCCGGCCACGGTAGTCACCGGGCGGACCGGACGGTCCTGGGTCACCCTGCCCGCATGAGCCTGCGACTGCGTCGTCCCCTGACCGTCCTCGTCACCGGTCTGGCGGTCCTCACCGCCGGCGGCACCCTCACCGCCTGCGGCGGCGGGGTGGCCGACGGCGTCGAGGAGCAGCAGGACGACCAGGAGGACGACCAGGAGGACCAGCAGGACGACCAGGAGGACCAGCAGGACGACCAGCAGGACGACCAGGACGACGACGACTGACCCGGGGTCAGAGCAGCGCCCAGCTCCCCGCCGGGGGCGGGGTCGGCGGGTCGCCGTCCACCGCGAGGTCGGCCCGCCCCCGGGTGTCCTCCCGGGCGAACACCTCGGCCTCGGCCGCCGCCCAGGCCGGCTGGAAGGCCGCCATCTGCGCGCCACCGCGGGCCGCCCACCGGCGGGCGCACACCCCCGGCGGTGCCTGCACCCACGCCAGCAACGACATCCGGTCGGCCAGCTCCCGCGCGCCGCAGCCGCAGCCCTCGACCACGAGCACCTCCCCGGCCGGCACCGTCGTGGGCGTCGCGAACTCGGCCCGCGCCCAGTCGTAGGCGGGGAACACGGCGTCGCGCCCCGCCGCGACCGGTTCCAGCACCCACTCGGCCAGCCGCCGGGTCATGCCCTCCAGCGTCCAGCCCTCGTACAGGTCGTCCAGGTGGACGACGGGCGCGCCGAGCTCTGCGGCCAGCTGGTCGGCGAACGTGGTCTTGCCCGAGCCCGCCGGCCCGTCCACGCAGACCAACCGGGTGCGGCCCAGCCGGGGCGTCGCCGTCCGCACCCGGGCCGCGAGGTCGGCGAGCGCGACCGTCCTCACCGCTGGGCGGCGGTCCACCCGGGCACCGGACCCGGCGTGGGGACGACGTCCCCGCGGCTGGCCAGCAGCCGCACGTGGGCGTCGGTCTCGGTGACCGCGAAGACCCGCATCCCGCGCTCGTAGGAGGACCAGGGCCGGGACCAGGTGAGGTGCGCGGCCAGCTCCCACGGGGTGCTGCCCGGGTGTGCCCGGACGGCGGCCAGCAGCTCGGCGAGCCGGGTCTCGTGGTGGTCCAGCAGCTCCTGGGCGCGGGTGGCCAGCCCGGTGAACCGCCACTCGTGGGCGGGCAGCACCTCGGTCGGCTCGGGCCGGTCGCGGACGGCGCCCAGCGAGGACAGGTAGTCCCGCAGCGGGTCCGGTGCCCCGCCGGACTCGGTGGAGATGTTGGGGCTGATCCGGGGCAGCACGTGGTCCCCGGACAGGAAGAGGCCGGTGCGCTCCTCGGCGAAGCACAGGTGCCCGGCGGTGTGCCCGGGGGTGTGCACCGCCCGCAGGGACCAGCCCGGGAAGTCGGCCACGTCGCCGTCGAGCAGGTCGCGGTCGGGCACTGCCATCTCGGTGAACCGGGTCCACCGCTCCGGGCTGCCCACGTCGGCCGCCGCGGTGTCGGCGTCGGCACCCAGGCCGACGAGGAACTCCACGTTGCGGGCGACCGCCTGGGCGCCGTCCCGGCGGTTCCAGGCGCGGACGACGTCGCCGTCGGCCGGGTGCATCGCGATCCAGGCACCGCTGGCCTCCCGGACGCGGCCGGCCAGGCCCAGGTGGTCGTAGTGCATGTGGGTGACCAGCACGCCGCGGACGTCCCCGACGGAGCTGCCGATGCCGGTCAGGCCGCCGGTGAGGGCCTCCCAGCCGGGCTCGGAGAGCCAGCCGCAGTCGACCAGCCCGATGCCGCCACCGGTGAGCGCGAAGGCGTAGACCGACACGTAGCGCAGCGGGCTGTGCGGGATCGGCACCGGGATCGACCACAGGTCCGGGCGCAGCTGCTCCACCGGGGGGAGCGCCCTGGCCTGCCACGCGGCGTGCTGGGCGGTCCCGGTGATCTCGCTGGCGGTCGACACGACTGGGACAGTAGGGGGCGTGAGCGCACCCACCGTCCCGGCCACGATCGAGGCGACCCCCCGGCGGATGCGGATCTGGTTCGCCCTCATGGCCGTGCTGGTGGTGGCCGTGATGGTGACCGTGTCGATCCTGCTGAAGTCCTCCACGACCGGCGTCGTGGCCTTCCGGACGTCGGACCAGGTGGCCACCACGGGCATCGGCCTGGCCATCGGCGGGGCACTGCTCTACTGCGCCCGCCCGCGGCTGCGGGCCTCCGCCGAGGGGCTCGAGGTGCGCAACATCGTCAACACCGCGCTGGTGCCCTGGGACCAGGTGCGGGCGGTCCGGTTCGACGAGCACTCGCCCTGGGCGAGCCTGCTGCTGAGCAACGAGGACGAGATGTCGGTGCTGGCCGTGCAGGCCGCCGACGGCGAGCGCGCGGTGCGCGCGGTGGAGGGCATGCGGGCCCTGCTGGCCGCCAGCCGTGTGTGAGGGGTAGTCTTGGCGACGCCTCACCCCGCTACATGAGGCGCACCAACCGCGACGGCCCCGCCCCGGGCTGTCGCACCAAGAGGAGCCCGCTCCCACCTGGCGCCGTCACAGGCGCCCAGGTCCCCGGAAGAACGGGGCCGGTCCGCCGGTCCCGTCTCGCCCCACCTGCTCACGCGGGTCGAGGGCGTGACCGGACGAGTGGGCCCCGTCGGCACAGCCGACGGGGCCACCACTCGTTCGGCCAGTGACCTCCCGGGTCGGGACGCTGACTCCTCATCGCTGAACGCAGAGGAGAGGCCATCACCGAGCCCCGCATCAACGACCGCATCCGCGTCCCCGAGGTCCGCCTCGTCGGACCCGAGGGCGAGCAGGTCGGCATCGTGCCGATCGGCGAGGCCCTGCGCCTGGCCCAGGACTCCGAGCTCGACCTCGTCGAGGTCGCTCCCATGGCCCGGCCGCCCGTCGTCAAGCTGATGGACTACGGCAAGTACAAGTACGAGGCCGCTCAGAAGGAGCGCGAGGCCCGTCGTAACCAGACGCAGACCGTCATCAAGGAGATGCGTCTGCGGCTGAAGATCGACCCGCACGACTACGAGACCAAGAAGGGCCACGTCGTCCGCTTCCTCAAGGGCGGCGACAAGGTCAAGATCACCGTGATGTTCCGCGGTCGCGAGCAGTCCCGCCCGGAGATGGGCTACCGGCTGCTGCAGCGTCTGGCCGGCGACGTCACGGAGCTGGGTGTCGTGGAGTCCAACCCCAAGCAGGACGGCCGCAACATGGTCATGGTCATCGCGCCGCACCGGAACCAGGCGGCGCAGCAGGCCCAGATCGTGGAGCGCAAGAAGGCCAAGGCCGCCGAGGCCGAGCCCGCCGCCGCACCGGCACCCGCACCCGCAGCGGCCCCGGCCGCGCCGGCGCAGCCCGCCGAGGCCGACCAGGCCTGAGCCGGCCCGACCCAGACCACCGAAGAGGACCGAGGACATGCCGAAGAACAAGACCCACAAGGGCACGGCCAAGCGCATCCGCGTGACCGGCTCCGGGAAGCTCGTCCGCGAGCACACGAACAACCAGCACAAGTTCGAGGTGAAGTCCTCCTCGCGCAAGCGCCGTGTGAAGGGGACCGAGGTGCTGTCGCCCGCCGACGCGCCCCGCATGAAGAAGCTGCTCGGCATCTGAGCCGGCCCCCCACCCACACACGATCTAGAGGAGTACTCACGTGGCACGCGTGAAGCGGGCGGTCAACGCCCAGAAGAAGCGTCGGACGACTCTCGAGGCCGCCAGCGGCTACCGGGGGCAGCGTTCGCGTCTGTACCGCAAGGCCAAGGAGCAGCTGCTCCACTCGGCCACCTACGCCTACCGCGACCGCAAGGTCCGCAAGGGCGACTTCCGCAAGCTGTGGATCACCCGGATCAACGCCGCGGCCCGCCAGAACGACATGACGTACAACCGCTTCATGCAGGGCCTGAAGCTGGCCGGCATTGAGCTGGACCGCAAGGTCCTGGCCGAGCTGGCCGTCAACGAGCCCGCCGCCTTCGCGGCCCTGGTGGAGTCCGCGCGCGCCGCGGTCGCCGCCGCCCCGAACCAGACCGGCGTCGCCGCCTAGTTCGAGCAGCACCCCACGACGCCGCCGGCGCCGGGCAGCCGCCCGGTACCGGCGGCGTCGTCGTCTGTCCCCCGAGAGGACCCCGTGACCGAACCGCTGACCGAGCGCAACGCCCGCGTCGCCGCCGCCCGCAAGCTCACCCGCCGGGCCGGTCGCGACGCCGCGGGGCTGTTCCTGGCCGAGGGCCGGCAGTCCGTGGTCGAGGCGCTGGACACCGGGGGAGCGGTCGAGGTCTTCGCCACCGAGGCCGCCGCGCACGCCCACCGCGACCTGCTCGCCGGCGCCGGGGTGCCGGTGCGGGTGGTCACCGAGAAGGCCGCCGCCGGGCTCAGCGAGACCGTCACCCCGCAGGGGCTCGTCGCGGTCTGCCCGCTGCGTGACGTCTCCGCGGGGACGCTGGCCAGCGACCCGCCGCGGCTGGCCGTCGCGCTGGCCGAGCTCAACGACCCCGGCAACGCCGGCACCGTGCTGCGCACCGCCGACGCCTGCGGGGCTGGCACCGTGGTCTTCGGCGCGGGGTCGGCCGACCCCTTCCAGGGCAAGGTCGTGCGCAGCTCGGCGGGCAGCCTCTTCCACGTCGACGTCGTCCGCTCCGCACCGCTCGAGCCGCTGCTGGACGTCGTCCGGGCGGCCGGGGTGACCGTGCTGGCCGCCGCCGGGGACGGCGAGGTCGCCCTGGACACCGCCGGGGACGACGGCCTGCTCGCCGGGCCGGTGCTGTGGCTGTTCGGCAACGAGGCCCGTGGGCTGGACGCCGGCCTGGCCGCCCGCGCCGACCACCGGGTCCGGGTGCCGATGCGCGGTCGGGCGGAGTCGCTGAACCTGTCCGTCGCCGCCGCGATCTGCCTGTACGCCACCCAGCTCGCCCAGGGCTGAGGGCACCGCACGTCCACCTCTGCCTGAGCAGATGCGCAGTCGTTGATGCGAACTCCTTGCAGTTAGGGTCGGGTCTCACCCACCCGAGGAGCCCGCTCAGTGCTGCACGTGCACGACCTGACCGTCCGGGTCCCCGGCGGCCCCCTCGTGGACGGCGTCTCCTTCGCGGTGGCGCCCGGCGAGCGGGTCGGCGTCGTCGGCGCCTCCGGGGCCGGGAAGTCCCAGCTGGTCGCGGCCCTGCTCGGCCTGACGCCGCCCGGCCCGACGGTCAGCGGCAGCGTCCGGGTCGAGGGCACCGAGGTCGTGGGGGCGTCGGCCGCCGCCTGGCGCCCGCTGCGTGGCCGGGTCACCGCCCTGGTCGCCCAGGACCCGGGGACCGCGCTGGACCCGCTCACCCGGGTCGGCCGGCAGGTCGCCCTCCCGCTGCGTGCCCAGGGGGTGGCCCGCGGGGAGGCCCGCACCCGGTCGGGGGCGCTGCTGGCCGAGGTCGGTCTCGACGGGCTGGCCCGCCGGTACCCGGCGCAGCTGTCCGGTGGGCAGCGGCAGCGGGTGGCCCTCGCGCTGGCCCTGGTCGGCGCCCCGCGGCTGCTGGTCGCCGACGAGCCCACCTCGGCCCTGGACGTCACCGTGCAGGCCGGCGTGCTGGACCTGCTGGACCGGGTCACCGGCCCGGGGCTGGCGGCGCTGCTGCTGGTCACCCACGACCTCGCCGTCGCCACCCGGCTGTGCTCCCGGCTGCTGGTGCTCGAGGGCGGCCGGCTGGTCGCCGACGGTCCGGTCGCCGACGTGCTGGCCGATCCCCGGCTGGCCGACGTCGTCGCCGCGTCCCGGGCCCTGGCGGTGCACCGGTGACCGCCCCGCTGCTCGTCGCCGAGGGCCTGGGCCGGCACTTCGACCGGTCCGCGGCCCCCGCGCTGGACGGCGTCTCGCTGCGCCTGCACCCCGGCGAGCGGCTGGCGGTGGTGGGGGAGTCCGGGTCGGGCAAGACCACCCTGGCCCGGCTGCTGCTCGCCCTGGACACCCCTGACGCCGGCACCGTCACCCTCGCCGGCCGGCCGGTCCGTCCCGGGTCCCCGCGCTCGCTGCGCTGGTTCCGGCGGGCGGTGCAGACCGTGCCGCAGGACCCGGCCCGCTCCTTCCACCCCCGGATCCGGGTCGGGGACGCCGTCGCCGAACCGCTGGCGTGCCTGCGGGTGCCCGGCGACCACACCGCCCGGGTCGCGCAGCTGCTGGTCGCCGTGGGTCTGGAGCCCGATGCCGCCCGCCGGTGGCCGCACGAGTTCTCCGGCGGCCAGCGGCAGCGGCTGGCGATCGCCCGTGCGCTCGCCCCGCGCCCGCAGGTGCTGGTCGCCGACGAGCCGGTGAGCGCGTTGGACGTCGTCGTCCGGCTGCAGGTGGTCGACCTGCTGCGCGAGGTCAGCGAGGCCGAGGGCCTGGCCCTGCTCGTCGTCTCCCACGACCTGGGCGTGGTGCAGCACCTGGCGCACCGGGTGCTCGTCCTGGACGCCGGCCGGCCGGTCGAGGAGGGCCCGGTCGGGCAGGTGTTCGGGCACCCCGCCAGCCCGGTCACCGCCCGGCTGCTGGACGCCGTCCCGACGCTGGCGGAGGTGGGCTCGTGACCCGGGCCGGGCGCGGGTGGGCGCCGTGGGTGCTGGTCCGCCGGCTGCCCGCCGTCCCGCGGTTGCTGCTGGCCTCCCAGCTCGCCTTCAACATCGGCTTCTACCTGGTCGTGCCGTTCCTGGCGGTGCACCTGAGCGAGGACCTCGCGCTGGCCGGCGGCGTCATCGGGCTGGTGCTGGGCATCCGCACCTTCAGCCAGCAGGGCCTGTTCTTCCTCGGTGGCGGGCTGGCCGACCGGTTCGGCGTCAAGCCGGTCGTGGTCGTCGGCTGCGTCATCCGGATCTTCGGCTTCCTCGTGCTCGCGGTGGTGCAGAGCCTGCCCGGGGTGCTGCTGGGTGCCGTGCTCGTCGGGTTCGCCGCCGCGCTGTTCTCCCCGGCCGTGGAGTCCGCGCTGGCCGACCAGGGCCGCCAGCTGGAGGAGGCCGGCGTCGCCACCCGGGCCGAGGTGTTCGGACTCGACGCGATCGCCTCCAAGCTGGGCTCGGTCACCGGCCCGGTGCTCGGTGCGCTGCTGCTCGCCGTCCCGTTCGGGGTCACCTGCGTGGTGGCCGCCGGGGTCTTCGTCGTCGTCCTGGTCGCGCACCTGGTGCTGCTGCCCCGGGACCTGCGCACCGGCGTCGGCGAGGTCGAGCCGATGACCGCGGGCTGGGGCCAGGTGCTCCGCAACCGGCGCTTCCTGGCCTTCACCGTCTGCTACTGCACCTACCTGCTGTCCTACAACCAGCTGTACCTGGCCCTGCCGGTCGAGCTGACCCGGGCCACCGGCGGCCAGGGCGCGCTGGGCTGGCTGTTCGTACTGGCCGCGGTCAGCGTGCTGGCCTTCCAGCTGCCGGTCACCACCCGGGCCCGCCGCGCCGGGGCCCGCCGGGCGCTGCCGCTGGGCTTCGCTCTGATGAGCGCCGGGTTCCTGCTGGTCGCCGTGCTGGCCCCGCTGGCCCCGGCCGACGGCGTGCTGGCCCTCGCCCCGGCCGTCGGGTTCGTGCTGCTGCTCTACACCGGCCAGATGATCGCCGTCCCCGTCGCCCAGGACCTGGTGCCCCGGCTGGCCGGCGAGCGCCGGCTCGGCGCCCACTTCGGGGTGCTGGCCTCGGCCGGCGGGCTGGCCGTGCTCGTCGGCAGCACCGGGATCGGTGCGCTGCTCGACCTCGCCGAGACCCCGCAGCCGGCGGCCGCCGTCCCCTGGCTGGTGCTCGCCGCACTGCCCGCGGCCTCCGCCGTCGGCCTCCTCCTGCTCACCCGCCGCATCGTCCCCGCCCCCCAGCCCGTAGGAGCCCCGTGAAGCGCCGCACCGCCCTGCTCGCCGCCCCGGTCGTCCTGCTCGGCGGCTGCTTCTCCGGCAGCGGTGACGCCGGTGCTGACGGCGCCGACCGGATCCGGCTGGCGCTGGCCTTCCCGCCGGTGGCCGCGCTCTCGCCGTGGACCGACGACGCCGTGCTGCTGACCCGGATGGGGGCCGCGGAGAGCCTCGTCGTCTTCGACGCCTCGGGCACCGCGCAGCCCCAGCTCGCCACCTCCTGGGAGTCCGTCGACGACCGCACCGCGCTGGTCGACCTGCGCGCGGACGTGGTCTTCCACGACGGCACTCCGATGGACGCCGAGGCCGTCGCCGGGTCGCTCAACGCCGCCGCGGCCGCCGACCCGCCGCTGCGGGTGCTCGCCGGTGTCGCCCTGACCGCCACCGCGGTCGACGGGGACACCGTCCAGGTGCAGGCCGCACAGGCCGACCCGCTGCTGGTGCAGCGGCTGGGCGCCCCGGCGCTGGTGGTGCTGTCCCCGGCGGCCTACACCGACGGTGCCGCCCCCGACCCGGTCGGTCACGGCACCGGCCCCTACGCGATCACCGCCGTGCAGGGCGCCGAGGCGGCCACGCTGGACGCGGCCACCGGGTACTGGGACGGCACCCCGGCCGCCGACGGGGTGGACGTCCGCTTCGTCGACGACGCCGGCGCGCGTGCCGCCGCGCTGCGCGCCGGTGAGCTCGACGTCGTCCAGGGCATCCCGATCGCCCAGCTGGCGACCCTCTCCGACGACGAGCGCGTGGTGACGACGTCGCTGCCGCGGGTCACCGCGCTCTCGCTGAACACCGCCTCCGGCGTCTTCACCGACCCGGGCCTGCGGGCCGCCGCGGTGGCCGCCGTGGACCCCGGCCCGGTGGTGGACGGCGTCTTCGAGGGGCAGGCCGACGAGGCCCCCGGCCTGCTCACCGACGCGACCCTCGGCGCCGCCGCCCGCCCCGCACCCTCGCTGCCGGCCGCGGCCGACCCGGCCGGGGCGTCGATCCGGCTGGCCACCTACGACGACCGGCCCGAGCTGCCCGAGGCCGCCGCGGTGCTCGCCGAGCAGCTGCGCGGTGCCGGGTTCACCGTCGAGGTGGTCGTGCAGACCTACGCCACCCTGGAGCCCGACCTGCTCGCCGGTGCCTTCGACGCGGTGCTGGGCAGCCGGCTCACCCTGCTGGACACCGGTGACCCGATCGGCTACTTCGGCACCGACCACACCTGCGAGGGCGGCTACAACCTCGCGCGGCTGTGCGACCCCGCTGTCGACGCCGCGGTGGCCGCCGCCGGGGAGCTGACCGACCCGGTCGCGCGCCGGCAGGCCGCCGCCGACCTGGAGGCCGCGGTGCTCTCCACCGGGGCGGTCGTGCCGGTGCTGCACGAGCAGAGCCGGACCGGGGTGGCCCAGGCCGTGCAGGGCGTGGGGGAGGACCCCTTCGAGCGGCAGGTCGTCACCGTCGCCACCACGACCGGCCGGTGACGCCGGTCCTCTCCCGGCTCACCCGCCCGCTCGGCGTCCTCGGCGCCCTGGTCGGCGCCGCACTGCTGGTCGGTGCGCTGCCCTGGTTGTCCGGGGACGACCCGGCGCTGGGCGTGCTCCGGGCCCGGGAGGTCGACCGAACCGCCGACCCGGCGGCCCTGGCGGCCGTCCGCGACCGGCTGGACCTGCCGGCCGACCCGGTCACCGGCACCCTGGGCTTCCTCGGCCGGCTGGTCACCGGCGACCTGGGCACCTCCTGGGTGTCGGGTGCACCGGTCGCGGACACCCTGCTGCCGGCCCTCGGCGTCTCGCTCACCGTGGCGGGCACCGCCAGCCTGGTCGCTCTCGTCCTCGCGGTGCTGCTCACCGTGCCCGCCCTGCTGCGGGCCGCCGACGGACGGCTCACCGGGGGCGGCGCGGGGGCCGCGGTGGGCGGCGCGCTCGCGGCGCTGCCCGAGTTCGTGCTGGCTGTCCTGCTGGTGTCGGTGGTCGCCGTGGGCTGGGGCCTGCTGCCCACCTCGGGCTTCACCGGGCCGGCGAACCTGGTGCTGCCCGTGCTGGCCCTCGGCGTCCCCGCGGCCGGGGTGCTCGCCCGGCTGCTGGCGGGGGCGGTGGCCGCGGTCGCGGGGGAGTCCTGGGTGCGCACCTGGCGGGCCGCGGGGGTGCGGCGCGGTGCGGTGGTGACGGCGCTGGGCCGGCGGGCGCTGAGCGTCGTCGTCCCGCAGGTGTTGCTGCTGCTGGTCGGCACCCTCGGCGCGGCCGCGGTGGTGGAGGCGGTCTTCGACCTGCCCGGCCTGGGCGGGCTCGCGCTGGACGCCGCGCTCGTGCCCGACGTGCCGGTCGTGCAGGCCGCCGTGGTGCTGCTCGTGGGCCTCGGGCTGCTCGTGGGGGGCGGCGGCGTGCTCGCCCACCGGTTGCTGCTGGGCCCGGCACTGACCGGCAGCGGGTTGACCCCCGAGGTCGTGCCCGCCGGACGGCGTCCCCGGCGCTCGGCGCTCGCCGTCGCCACGGTGCTCGCCCTGGCCGTGCTGGCCGGGCTGCTGCGCGACCCGGCGTCGCAGGACGTCGGCGCCCGGCTGGCGGCACCGTCCTGGGCGCACCCCTTCGGTGCCGACCCGCTGGGCCGGGACGTGCTGGCCCGGTTCGGGCACGGTGCGCTGGTCTCGGTCGGCCTCGCCGTGGCACTGGCCTCGGTCGCGCTGGCGGTCGGGCTGGCCGTCGGACTGCTCGGGCGCGCGGACCGGACCGGGACCGCGGACGTGCTCAACGCGCTGCCCGCCGTCGTCGTCGGCATCGTCGTCGCCGCGGTGGCCGGACCGGGACTGCTGTCGGCCTGCCTGGCCGTCGCCCTGGTGGCCTGGATCCCGCTGGCGGTGCACACCCGCACGCTCGCCGCACTGGCGCTGGCCGGGCTGTCGTTCCTCGGCCTGGGAGCCGGCGCGGAGTCCCCGGAGTGGGGACGGGCACTGGCCGAGACCACCGGCTACCTGGAGCGCGCGCCCTGGGTGGTCGCGGCACCGGCGCTCGGGCTGGTGCTGCTGGGTGTGGTCGCGGCGCTGTCAGACCCGCGCCCGCAGTGACCGGCCCAGCACCAGCACCAGCACCCCGGCCAGCACCACCGACAGCAGCGCCACCCGCAGGCTGAGCACGTCGGAGACGAACCCGATCAGCGGCGGGGACACCAGGAACCCGATCCGCAGCAGCAGGTTGACCGCGGTCAGCCCGACCCCGGTGGGCAGGCCGGGCAGCGCGTCGGCGGCGGCGTAGACCGCGGGCACCAGCGTCGCCACGCCCAGCCCGGCGAGGGCGAACCCGACCACCGTCGTGGGCACCGACGGCAGCGCCAGCGTGAGGACGAAGCCGGCGGCGATGACCGCGCCGCCGACCCGGGCGACCCGGCGCTGGCCGAACCGGTCCACCACCCGGTCCCCGGTGAGCCGCCCGGCCGTCATCGCGACCTGGAAGGCCACGAACCCCAGCCCCGCGGTGACGACGGTGGCGCCCAGGTCGTCGCGCAGCCAGATGGCGCTCCACGAGGCCGCGGAGTCCTCCACGAACGCGGCGCCGGCGGCCAGCAGCCCGAGCACCACCAGCGCCCCGACGGCCGACCGGCGGGCACTGCGCACCCCGGCGACCGGTGGTGCCGCCTCGGTGGGTGTGGCGTCGACGTCGTCCCGGCCGGGGAGCATCCAGGCCCGGATCAGCACGGCGACGACGCCGAAGACCACCGCCGAGACGCCCAGGTGCACCTCCAGCGGAACGCCCAGCCCGGCGATGCCGGCACCGAGCAGGCCGCCGGCCACCGCGCCCAGGCTCCAGAACCCGTGCAGCGCGTTGAGGATCGACCGGCCGTAGCCGCGCTGCACCCGCAGCCCGTGCGCGTTCTGGGCGACGTCGACGATCGCGTCCAGGGCGCCGACCAGCAGCAGCGCCAGGGCCAGCACCCACCACGCGGGTGCCGCGGCCGCACCGGCCACGCCGACGCCCAGGCCCAGCAGCCCCAGTGACGCCACCGGTCCCGATCCCAGCCGGGCGATGAGCACCGCGGCGACCGGGCCGACGACCAGGGCACCGAGCGGGGCGGCGGCCAGCGCCGTCCCCAGGGCCGCGTTGGACAGGCCGAGCTCGTCGCGCAGCTCGGGCAGCCGGGGCACCAGGTTGGCGTAGAAGACGGCGTTGAGGGCGAAGCAGGCCGCGACCGCGACCCGGGCGTGCTGCAGCGCCCGGGTGGGGGTGGTGACGGCGGCGCTCACGGGGTGAGCTCCAGGACGCGGGCCAGCACGGTGCGGGTCTCCTCGGGGGTGGGCGGGGCGGTGGTGAGGATCGCGTGCATGGTCAGGCCCTCCATGACGCCGTCCAGGGCGCGGGCGAGCTCGGGGTCCAGGACCCGGCCCAGGCTCTCGCGGCTGCTGTGCATCCAGGCCTCGGTGACCTCGCGCAGCGCCGGCTCGCGGAGGGCGGCCAGGTAGAGCTCGTAGGCCACCGCCCAGTCGCGCGGGGTGGCGCAGTGCCCGTCGTGCACGAAGTCCACGGCGGCGTCCAGCATCGAGGCGCGGTCGGTGGCCCGGGCGAAGTGCGCCCGGAAGCGGACGGCCATCTGCTCGGCGTGCCGGGTGAACGCGGCCCGCAGCAGGTCGGCGAGGCCGTCGAAGTGGTAGGTCACCGAGCCCAGCGGGACGTCGGCGGCCGCGGCGATCCGCCGGGCGGTGGTGCCGGCCACCCCGTGCTCGGCGATCACGTCGATGGTGACGTCGACGAGCCGGTCCCGGCGGTCGGGGTCGACGCGGCGGGTCACCGGCGCGGTGGTCACTCCGACGTGCCGATGTGCCGGACGACGCGGGCCGGGTTGCCCACGGCGACGACGCCGGCCGGCAGGTCCCGGGTGACGACGGAGCCGGCCCCGACGACGGTGTCCCGCCCGATGGTGACCCCGGGCAGCACGACGACGCCGCCGCCGAGCCAGACGTTGTCCCCCAAGGTGATCGGGGCCGAACCCTCCCACTTGTCCCGCCGCGGGCCGGGCTCCACCGGGTGGGTGGCGGTGAGCAGCTGGACGTTCGGGCCGATCTGGACGTCGTCGCCGATGGTGATCCGGCCGACGTCGAGGGCGACCAGGCCCCAGTTGGCGAAGGTCCGGGCACCGACGGTGGTCTGGTACCCGTAGTCGCAGTGGAACGGGGCGCGGATGGTGCTGCCGGGCCCGAAGGCGCCGAGCAGGTCCTCCAGCAGGGCGCGCCGGGCGGCGCCGTCCAGCGGGTCGATCGCGTTGTACTGCATCGTCAGCCGCTGGGCGCGGCCGTTCTCCTGGGTGAGCACCGGGTCGTCGGCGACGTAGGCGTCGCCGGCCAGCATGCGCTCGCGCATCGTGCGGGGGTCGTCGTCTCGGGCGGTCACGGCGGGGACCCTAGCCGGCGATGTGTACGTACGTACACAACAACGCGCCGTTCCGCCTGGGAGACTGCCGGGGTGACCCCAGCCGGACGCTCCGACGGCCGCTCCTCCCGGTGGACCGAGCACCGCCGGCAGCGCCGGCTGGAGTTCGTCACCGCCGCGGTCGAGTCCGTGCGCCGCACCGGACCCGAGCTCGCCGTCGACGACGTCGCCCGCACGGCCGGGGTCAGCAAGACCGTGATCTACCGGTACTTCGCCGACAAGGACGAACTGGTCGACGCCGTCCTGGCGCAGATCAGCAGCGACATCCTGCTGCCCCGGCTGCTCGGCGAGCTGGCCCTGGACCGTGCCGACGACGTGGCGCGCGTCCGCGCCGTCGTCGCCGCGTTCGTGGCGATCATCGAGGACGAACCCGCGCTCTACCGGTTCGCCTACGCCCAGGCGGGCCGGGCCGGCCGCGCGGACCTGGTGGCGCAGACCGAGCGCGAGGTCGCCGAGGCGCTGGCCTGGGTGATGGGGGAGCGGCTGACCGACGCGGGGCTCGACCCGGCCCCCGCCCGGACCTGGGCCTACGGCACGGTCGGCATGGTCCAGCTGGCCGCGCACTGGTGGTCGACCGCCCGCACCGTCCCCGCCGAGGCGCTCGTCGACCAGCTCACCGCACTGGCCTGGGGCGGCCTGTCGACCCTGCTGCCACCGGCGCCGCAGGACTGAGGAGGCCGGGAGGGCAGAATGGCCTCCCGTGTCTGGCGCCAACGACCCCTACGACCCCAAACAGGTGGCTGCGCTGTCCGCAGACGCCCTGGACGCCGCCGTCGCGGCCGGGGTGGCCGCCTTCGACGGGGCCGCCGACCTGGAGGCCCTGGCCGCCGTCCGGCCGGCGCACCTGGGTGACCGTGCCCCGGTGCTGCTGGCCCGCCGCGAGCTCGGCGCGCTGCCCCCGGCCGCCCGCAAGGACGCCGGCCAGCGGGTGAACGCCGCCCGGGTCGCGCTCACCGACACCCACGCCGCCCGGCTGGCCGTGCTGGAGGCCGAGCGCGACGAGCGGGTGCTCGCCGAGGAGCGCGTCGACGTCACGCTGCCCTTCGACCGCGCACCCCGCGGCGCCCGGCACCCGCTGACCACGCTGCAGGACCGGATCGCCGACGTCTTCGTAGGGATGGGCTACGAGGTCGCCGAGGGCCCGGAGCTGGAGAGCGAGTGGCTGAACTTCGACGCCCTCAACACCGGCCCCGACCACCCGGCTCGCTCGCTGGCCGACACCTTCTTCGTCGCCCCCGAGGGCTCGGGCCTGGTGCTGCGCACGCACACGAGCCCGGTGCAGGCCCGCACCATGCTCGAGCGCACCCCGCCGATCTACGTCGTCGCGCCGGGCCGGGTCTACCGGACCGACGAGCTGGACGCCACGCACACCCCGGTCTTCCACCAGGTCGAGGGCCTGGCCGTCGACCGCGGGCTGACCATGGCCCACCTGCGCGGCACCCTGGAGGCGCTGGCCAAGGCGCTCTTCGGGGACGACGCACAGATCCGCTGGCGGCCGCACTTCTTCCCCTTCACCGAGCCCTCGGCGGAGTTCGACGTCTTCTTCCCCGAGCACCGCGACGGCCCGCAGTGGGTCGAGTGGGGCGGCTGCGGGATGGTCAACCCCCGGGTCCTCACCGCCTGCGGGATCGACCCGGAGGTCTACAGCGGCTTCGCCTTCGGCATGGGCATCGAGCGGGCCCTGCAGTTCCGCCACGGCGTCGGCGACATGCGCGACATCGTCGAGGGCGACGTCCGGTTCACGCGAGCGTTCGGAGTCGAGCAGTGAAGGTCCCCGTCAGCTGGTTGTCCGAGCACGTCGACCTCCCCGCGGGGACGGGCGTCGAGGAGCTGGACGCCGTCTTCGTCCGGCAGGGCCTCGAGGTCGAGGAGGTGCTGCGCGTGCCGGAGACGACGGGCCCGCTCGTCGTCGGCCGGGTGCTGGTGATCGAGGAGCTCACCGGCTTCAAGAAGCCGATCCGCCACGTCCAGGTCGACGTCGGCGACCCCGAGCCCCAGGGCATCGTCTGCGGCGCCCGCAACTTCGCCGTCGACGACCTGGTCGTCGTGGCCCTGCCCGGTGCCGTGCTGCCCGGTGACTTCGCCATCGCCGCCCGGACGACGTACGGGCGCGTCTCCGACGGGATGATCTGCAGCAGCCGCGAGCTCGGCGTGGGCGAGGACCACGACGGCATCCTGGTCCTGGGCCGCGGCACCGACGGTCCGGCCCCGGGCACCCCGGCCGGCCCGGTCGTGGGCACCGACGACGTCGTGTTCGACCTCGAGGTGACCACCGACCGCGGGTACTGCATGGCCATCCGCGGCATCGCCCGCGAGGTCGCCGGCGCCCTGGGCGTCGACTGGCGCGACCCGGCCGCGGCCACCCCGCCGGCCTGGCCCGGCGAGCCCGCCTGGACCGTCGAGGTCGCCGACCCGGCTCGCTGCGACCGGTTCTCCGTGCTCGCGATGGAGGGGCTGGACCCGACCGCGCCCAGCCCCTGGTGGCTGCGGCGCCGGCTGGCCCAGTCCGGCATCCGGTCCATCTCGCTGGCCGTCGACGTCACCAACCTGGTGATGGTCGAGCTCGGCCAGCCGATGCACGCCTTCGACCGGGACGCCGTCCGCGGCCCCGTCGTCGTCCGGACGGCGGCTCCCGGCGAGCGGCTCACCACCCTGGACGGCGTCGACCGCGCCCTGGACGCCGACGACCTGCTGATCACCGACGACTCCGGCCCCATCGGGCTGGCCGGTGTCATGGGCGGGGCCTCGACCGAGATCTCGGGGACGACCACCGCGGTGCTGCTGGAGGCCGCGCACTGGGAGCCCACCGGCATCGCCCGGGGCGTCCGCCGGCACAAGCTGCCCAGCGAGGCGGCCAAGCGCTTCGAGCGCGGCACCGACCCCGACGTCACCGTCGTCGCCCTCGCCCGGGCGGCGTCCCTGCTGGCCGAGCACGGCGGTGCCCGGGTCGTCGGAGGGGTCGTGGACGTCGACGCCCGCGCCCCCCGGCCGCAGATCGCCGTGGACGCCGACCGTCCGGCCCGGGTCGCCGGCATCCCGATCAGCAGCGACCAGGTGATCGACTCGCTCACCACGGTCGGCTGCACGGTCGGTGCCGAGGGCGGCCGGCTGGCCGTCACCCCGCCGTCCTGGCGCCCGGACCTCACCGACCCGGCCGACCTGGTCGAGGAGGTCGTCCGCGCCGTCGGCTACGACGAGATCCCCTCGGTGCTGCCCACCGTGCCCCCGGGCCGCGGCCTCACGCCGACCCAGCGCCGCCGCCGGGCCGTCGGTCGCGCCCTGGCCGAGGCCGGCTACGTGGAGGCCCCGGCCTACCCGTTCGTCGGCCGGACCGCCCTGGAGGCGCTCGGGCTGCCCACCGAGGGCCTGCTGACCCTCCGCAACCCGATCTCGGAGCAGGAGCCGGCGCTGCGCACGTCCCTGCTGCCGGGGCTGCTGGCCACGCTGGCCCGCAACCTGGGCCGTGGGCAGCGCGACCTGGCCGTCTTCGAGCACGGTGCGGTCTTCCCGCCCGGGGACGGCGCGGTCGCCCCGCTGCCCGCCGTCGACCGCCGTCCTGACGACGAGACGCTGGCCGCCCTGCTCGGCGCCGTCCCCGCGCAGCCCTGGCACGTCGCCGTGGCGCTGGCCGGCAACCGGGAGCCCCGCGGCTGGTGGGGCCCGGGCCGCCCGGCCGTGTGGGCCGACGCCGTCCAGGCCGCCCGGCTGGTCGCCGACGCGGCCGGGGTGGAGCTGACCGTGCGCGCCGGTGACCAGGCGCCCTGGCACCCGGGCCGCTGCGCCGAGCTGCTGGTCGGTGACACCGTCGTCGGCCACGCCGGTGAGCTGCACCCCCGGGTGTGCGCCGCACTGGAGCTGCCCGCGCGCACCTCGGTCATGGAGCTCGACGTCGACGCGCTGCCCGACCGCCCGGTCGCGCAGGGCCCGGCCATCTCGGCGTTCCCGCCGGTCCGGATGGACGCCGCCCTGGTCGTGGCCGAGGACCGCCCCGAGTCCGCCGTGCGGGCCGCGCTGGTGTCGGGGGCGGGGGAGCTGCTGGAGGACCTGCGGCTCTTCGACCTCTACACCGGCACCCAGGTCGGGGAGGGCAACCGGTCGCTGGCCTACGCCTTCGTCTTCCGTGCCCCGGACCGGACACTCACCGGCGAGGAGGCGCAGGCCGCCTTCGACGCCGCCGTCGCCGCCGCGACGCAGGCGACGGGAGCCGTCCTCCGTGGCTGACCTCGACGGCACCGTCGCCCTCGTCACCGGGGCCTCCACCGGGATCGGCCGGGCCCTCGCCGAGGGCCTGGCCGCGCGCGGGGCCTCGGTGGCCGGCCTGGCCCGCGGCGCCGAGCGGCTGGCGGCGGCGATGGCCGACGTCGCCACCGCCACCGGGTCGCGCACGCTGGCCGTCTCCGCCGACGTCGCGGACCTCGCCGCCGTCCGGGCCGCGGTGGCCCGGGTGGAGGCCGAGCTCGGCCCGGTCGACCTGCTGGTCAACAACGCCGGGCTGATCGACGCCGCCGAGGTGCCGGTCTGGGAGGCCGACCCCGAGCAGTGGTGGTCGGTGGTGGAGAGCCAGGTCCGCGGACCGTTCCACCTGGTGCAGGCCGTCGTCCCCGGGATGGTGGCCCGCGGCACCGGACGGGTCGTGGACATCGCCTCGGGCATGTCGACCCGGTCGAACCCGGACTACACCGCCTACTCGGTCGGCAAGACCGGCCAGCTGCGGATCACCGAGGCCCTCGCCGCCTCCGGGGTGCTGGCCTTCGACGTGGCCCCCGGCGTGGTGGACACCCCGATGACCCGCTCGATGGCGATGTGGGACGGCTACGAGGAGTGGACGCCGGTGGAGGCCGTCGTCGACCTGGTTGCCGCGATCGGGGCCGGCCGGCTGGACGCCTGGTCGGGCCGCTTCGTCCGGGCCGGCAAGGACACCGTCGAGTCGCTGTCCCGTATCACCCCGGCCGCAACCCAGCGTCAGCTCCGACTGCTGCCCCACGGGGACGACGACCCGGTCGCCTGAGAGGTGTCCCCGCGGGCGGCTCAGAACAGGGTGCGCAGCGCCCCCGCGGCGATGTTCACGGTGATCCGGGTGTCGGCCTCGACCTCCACCAGCTCGCCGTCCATCTGCAGCGGCATCGGGGTCAGCACGGTCAGCTCGTGGTGCGTCGTCGTCGGCTGGGGCCCCAGGCCCACGGTCGCCGCCTTGACCGCGGTGGCCAGCACCCGCAGCTTGCCGGCGCGCTTGTTGACCACCAGCTCGAAGTGGCCGTCGTCCGGGCGGCCGGAGTCCGACAGCTTGGCCACCTTGGCCATCTGGGAGATGTTCGCGTAGAGCACGCTGTCGATCTCCAGGACCGACCCGTCCTCCAGTCGGACGGGGAACGGGTGGAAGGCCCGGAAGCCGCGGACGACGGAGACGATCTCCCGCCAGGAGCCCTTGCCGCCGGCCTCGATGTCCACGGCCACGACCGGGGTGATGCCGATGCCGATGTAGGAGTGCGCGTACCGGACCTCCTCGGCGTCCCCGTGCACGAGGGTCATCCGGAGCAGGTCCATCCGGGTCACGTCACCGGCGACGATCGCGTCGGCCAGCGGCCGGGTCCGCGTCGTCCGGCGGTGGTCGTTGGCGTTGCCGGCCGCCCGGACGGCGGCGACGGCGTCGGGGTTGCCGGCCTGCATGACGCCGTCGACGACCTCGTTGTAGCCGCCGTCGCCGCTCACCGAGACCACCAGCGGGCGCCCGGTGCGGGCGGCCTCGCGGGCCAGGTCGCGGGCGTGGCCGGCGTGCTGGGTGGGGGCCAGCTCCACCGGGGTGTCCGGGAGCCGGTCGGACAGCTCGGCGCGCAGCTCGCGCGCCGAGGTGGGGGCGTCACCGGTGCTGTGCGGGTTGAACACGATCACGATCCGGTCGAACGCGGACACCGTCGGGCCTCTCGTCGGGGTGGGGCGGGGGACGGCGGCGTCCCGGCGGGCTGATCATGGCCGACGCGGGGG